>NZ_JBHSHC010000156.1:704-32178 GCF_042652925.1 Effusibacillus consociatus | reverse complement strand
TCTGTATATCTGAAGATTACCAGAACTAATGTTTGGAGGCAACACTATATTTGAACTCAGCCTTTTAAATAGAGATAACGGTTAAGAAGGCTCAAATCCATCTGAACCAGGTGAACAATTTCCAACCCTCAAGCGATCATCTAAGGTCGCTTTTTTCAATATCCAAAAAAGAATAATTATTCAAAATCAAATAATCGATCTATAATACAGACACCGGAGCCTATAGGAAATCGCCTGCGAACATTACTATTCAAAAATAAATAACCCAGCAACATCGTGAGGGGGAAACAGACGTGAAAAAACACATTCAGTGGAATGAAGACGAAGCGATTCTGCATTCGTTAAAGGACGATATCATGGTGGCCGATACCCAGGGTATTATTTTGAAAGCAAGTCAAACGACCGGGGAGATTTATGATGTGGATTCCAGTGATCTGATCGGGAAATCGGTCTACGAGTTGGAAAAGGAAGGCTTATTTACTCCCATTGTCACTCCCATGGTGATTAAAGAGAAAAAGAAAATCACTTTCGTACAGACCACGAACAAAGGCAAAAAGCTGTTGGTTACAGGGATTCCGGTTTTTAATCCGGAAGGGGAACTTGTCCGCATTGTCAGCTACTCTCACGATGTCACTGAGCTTATGAACTTAAAGCACTACCTGCAGATCATGGAGGAAGATATGGAGCGGGTGAAGAGCGAGCTGGATATTCTTCGAAGCAAATATATCGACTCAGACGGCATCATCGCCAACAGTGAGGAAATGAAAAAAGTGCTTGATACCGCGTTAACAGTTGCCGAAGTAGATGCGAACGTATTGCTTTTAGGCGAGTCCGGCGTCGGAAAATCACTTATTGCAAAGTTTATTCATAACCACAGTTTGCGGAGCAAGGGGCCGTTTATTGAAGTCAATTGCGGTGCGATTCCGGAGACCTTATTTGAAGCGGAATTCTTTGGATATGAAGCCGGTTCTTTTACGGGAGCGAACCCGAAAGGGAAGGTCGGATTGGCTGAATTGGCGGATGGCGGGACTTTGTTTTTGGATGAGGTTGGGGAATTGTCGCTCATTCATCAGGTGAAATTATTAAAAATGATTCAGGAAAAACAGTTTTACAGGGTTGGCGGAACGAAGGTCCGGCAAGCGGATTTCAGGTTGATCGCGGCGACGAACAAGAACCTGGAGGCGGCCGTTCGTGAGAAGAGCTTTCGGGAGGATTTGTATTTTCGGTTAAATGTGGTTCCGATTACGATTCCTCCACTCCGTCAAAGAGCCGAAGACATCCTGCCTCTGATTGAATATTTCCTGGATCAATTTGAGAAAAAGTACAATCGGGAGAGAAGGCTTGACGAAGCTGTGATCCAGCGTTTGGTGTACCACGAGTGGAAAGGAAATGTGAGAGAACTGATCAACTTGTTGGAACGGCTGGTGGTGACCTCTTCGTCAAAGCTGATTACGGTGGATCATCTTCCGGATTGTATCAACCAAGCGCACAATCCTCCTCTGTTTGATGAGAATGATAACAGGCCCTTGCCTGAAATCCTGGAGAGCGTGGAAAAACAGGTCTTGGCCAAAGCGAAGCGCAAATATAAAACGACTGTCGAAATGGCCAAAGCATTGGGCGTAAGTCAGCCTACAATTGTTCGAAAACTGAAAACATACGGAATAAAATGATAGCTGGCACGAATATTGCATTCTCTTTTGGCAGAACAACTAAGGAGGTTTGCAAAACGTGTCAGATGATTGGAGTTATTTGGTTCGGCAGATGTCGGAGCGTTTGGCCCCAAGTATGGCGAAAGACCATCCAAACCTGCCCGTGGTGAAAGCGGAAGGCTGCTATTACTACGGACTGGATGGAAAAGCCTACCTGGATTTTACCTCAGGGATTGCCGTCGCCAATACCGGGCATCGCCATCCGAAAGTTGTGCAGGCGATTAAAAAAGCGGCAGATCAACTGGTTCACGGTCCATCGGGTGTTGTGATTTATGAATCGCTTCTCCGATTGAGCGAAGAATTGACGACGGTACTGCCCAAAGGTTTGGAATGCTTCTTCTTCGGGAACAGCGGTACAGAGGCGATTGAAGGAGCAATTAAACTGGCCAAGCATGTAACAAAGAGACCTTATGTCATTTCTTTTCTCGGATGTTTCCATGGCCGGTCGATGGGAGCGCTCAGCGTGACGACATCCAAAAGCAAGTACAGAAAATATCTGCAGCCCAGTGGACTCACTTATCACGTTCCTTACGCGAAAGTGGACGATTGCCCGAGCGGACAGGATCCTGAAGTGTATTGTGTGGAAAAGCTGGAAAAAGACTTTAAGACTCTCTTTAACCACCAGGTGTCCCCGGAAGAAGTGGCCTGCATGATTGTGGAACCGGTGCTTGGCGAGGGTGGATACATTATCCCTCCAAGGGCATGGCTGCAAAAAATCCGGGAAATCTGCGACCGTCACGGCATTCTGCTGATCTTTGACGAGGTGCAAACCGGATTTGGACGGACGGGCGAATGGTTTGCAGCGCAAACTTTTGGCGTGACACCGGATATTATGGCGATTGCCAAAGGAATCGCGTCGGGTCTTCCTCTCAGTGCAACGGTGGCATCCAAGGAATTAATGCAAAAATGGCCCCTCGGCAGTCACGGAACCACGTTCGGCGGAAATCCGATTGCCTGTTCTGCGGCATTGGCGACTCTGGAAGTGATGAAAGAAGAGAAACTTGTAGAAAATTCCAAGGCGATGGGGAAATACGCACACGAAAAACTCTCCGAGTTAAAAAACCAGCATCTCTCAATCGGAAGCATCCGTGCGGTGGGCTTGATGATCGGGATTGAAATCGTAGACCCTTTTACAAAAGCACCCAACGGCGAGGGACTCATGAGCATTTTGAACAAATGCCTTCAGAAGGGCGTCCTGTTCTACCTCTGCGGGAACAGTGGTGAAGTGATACGAATGATCCCTCCGCTTACCATTACAAAGAAAGAAATTGATGAGGGGGTCAGGATCCTTGCCGAAGCAGTCACGGAATACGAAACAGAAACCATGTGCGTAAGAAGTTCTTAAATGATGTGAGTTCAAAAATAGGGGGACAAATCAAATGAACTTGCTTGATACGTCTGTCATTCTTCTGTATTTTACGGTCTTGATTGTGGTAGGGATCATCGGTGCAAGAAGAGCGAAAACATCGGAAGACTTTGTCTTGGCCGGCCGCAATCTCGGATTTTTTATGTATCTGGGTTGTCTTGCAGCTGTCATTCTGGGTGGAGCTTCAACGATTGGAACAACCAAGTTAGGCTATAAATTTGGTCTGTCGGGTATGTGGTTCGTCACTTCAATCGGATTAGGCATCATGCTCTTGGGTGTTTTATTTATCAAACGGATTTCCGGAGCCAATGTGTCGACTATTAGCGAGTTATTGGGCAAACGCTACAGTTCGGAAACCAGATTGATCAGTGCACTTGTTTCCTCGATTTATACCCTGATGGTAGGGGTTACCCAAGTGATCGGGATGGGTGCGATTATTAATGTATTGCTGGGTTGGAATATGACGGTTTCGATGATTGTCGGTGGAGGGATTGTCCTCTTTTATACGATTCTGGGAGGCATGTGGAGCGTAACGGTTACGGATATTATCCAGTTTGTGATTATGACGGTCGGTATTTTCGTTATCATGCTTCCGATGAGTCTTTCCTCCGCTGGCGGTTGGGATGCTCTTCTGGCGAAGCTGCCTGCGTCTCATTTTGATTTCTCCACGATTGGGGGGGACCAGATTTTTCAATATTTCCTGCTGTATTCTCTGGGGCTGGTAGTTTCCCAGGATATTTGGCAGCGTGTGTTTACAGCCAAAACGATTAAGATTTCGCGTGTCGGAGCTGTATGGGCCGGTATCTACAGCATCGGTTATGCTCTCGCGTTGAGTATTGTGGGAATGTGTGCGTTGATCGTGATTCCCGGTATTGAGAATCCGCAAAATACGTTTGCTCAAATGGCGATCGCCATCCTGCCTCCCGGAGTACTGGGGCTCGTTCTTGCCAGTGTTTGCTCTGCGTTGATGTCCACCGCTTCGGGGACGATATTGGCTTCTTCCACGTTGCTTACAAACGACATCATGAAACAGTACTGGTTTAAAAATATGGGGGAGAAACAGTTCCTTCTCGTATCCAGATTGACAACGCTTGTCGTCGGGATCTTGGCGATTATTTTTGCGATTTGGATTCAGGATGTTCTCGTTGCGCTTGATGTTGCCTATGCAATCTTGTCAGGTGCGATTTTTGTGCCGCTTGTACTCGGATTCTTTTGGAAAAGAGCAACGGCTAAAGCTGCGTTCTATTCCATTATCGTAAGTACGGTTGTTGTGTTGAGCGGGTTAATGATTGAGGGCATCACTTCGACCAATCCGATCATGTATGGCATTGCTTCCAGCGTACTTGTAATGGCACTCGTTTCCTACTTTTCGAAAGAACGGATGGCAGTTTACAGTTCACCGGCAGAAAGCAATCAGTTGGCTGAGTGATAGGCGAATCTGGAGGAAATAGAGGCTCCTACGTTGTGGATGTTGGCACAATGCAGGAGCCTACTTTCCTTTGGCAAGAGTATTTCGATCAGGTGCTATAGGTGGTTGTTCCATCCACCCATTTTCAATCAAGAGGTTCGTACCGTCTTCTCCATAAGCCGATCCTTCCACCAAAAGCCGAGCATACACAGTTGCCAGGTCCCGTCTTTGACTTGCCGCCATTCCCATTCCATAATTCCCTAGACTGGAAGAAACTAATAAGGTGACGTGAATCAGCATCAGTCGATCTGAGAAAGGGGATTTGGTACTCTCCATTACCTCTCCATCGTAACTGGAGGGGGCTGTTATAATATGCACCTCCAATCTGGAAATATTCACTTGAACGTTCAACGGCCTTATTAGGGCCGCTTTTTTTCTTGGAATCAGGAATAAAACGCCGTTCATAAGAAATGAATGTAAGGGGGGAGTATTCGAAAGGGGGCGGTCAAATTGAAACCGCGTGTGTATTTCGGAGATTGTCTGACGCTTTTAGATCGGTTGCCGGAACACTCATTTGATTTGGTGCTCACAGACCCACCCTATAATACAAGCGGAATCGATATGAAATGGGAGAACAAGCTCGACGGGGGAAACTGGTACAAGATCAATGAAAATTGGGACACGTACTCGTTCGAAAGCTATCTGGATTTCACGAGAGAATGGATTCGCAAGGTAAACCCTCTCCTCAAAACCACAGGCACCATCATGGTCTGCTGCTCGCAGCACAATATCAGTGAAGTCATGATTGCACTGAAAGAATTGAAATACAAATGCTTGAATATCATCACTTGGCGAAAAATGAACCCCATGCCGAATCTGACCCGCAGGGTTTTCACACATTCCACCGAATTTATTGTGTGGTTTGCAAAAGGGAGTCACTATACCTTTCACTATGAAGCCATGAAAAAGTATAACAACGGGAAGCAGCTCCGCGATGTCTGGGAGTTTCCCGTCTGTCAGGGAAAAGAACGGATCCGCCGGAGCGATAACCGGGCTGCCCATCCGACACAAAAGCCGCTCGCTCTGTTCCACCGATTAATCGAAGCGTCAACGAACCCCGGGGATCAGGTGTTTGACCCGTTTCTCGGTTCCGGGACAACGGCGGAAGCGTGTATCAGACTTGGGCGCCTGTGTACAGGAATCGAGAAGGAAGAAGCGTATTATCAAATTGCGCTCGATCGAATTGATAAAGTTTTGAATGATACCCGGGAATTCAGGAGCGGATTGTAACAATAGGTCTATATTCCGACTGTTCAGGATGATATGATGAAGTTGGGGATGATTTCATGAAGGTGTACAACAACGTAACAGAATTAATCGGCAGGACACCGGTTGTCCGTCTGAATCGGGTTGTCCCGGAAGGGGCGGCCAATGTGTATGTGAAACTGGAGATGTTTAACCCCTCACGCAGTGTGAAAGACCGGGCTGCCTTTAACTTGATTGCAGCGGCGGAAGCGGCCGGATTGATTCAAAAAGGGGATACCATCATCGAGCCCACTAGCGGCAATACGGGAATCGGATTGGCGATGAATGCGGCCGCCAAAGGATATCGCGCGATTCTCGTCATGCCGGATAACTGCACAAAAGAGCGGATTAATTTGGTAAAAGCCTACGGGGCGGAAGTGGTGCTAACCGAGTGCGAGCAGCGGATGCCGGGGGCGATTGCCAAAGCGTTGGAGCTGCAGAAACAAATCCCGCGCAGTTTCATTCCGCAGCAGTTTGAGAACAAAGCGAATCCGGACATGCACCGCAAAACCACCGCGATAGAGATTCTTGAGCAGATGGACGGACATTTGGATGCATTTGTAGCAACTTCAGGCACAGGTGGAACCATTACGGGCACCGGGGAGACGTTACGGGACAAGCTGCCGCACCTGCACATCGCGGTTGTCGAACCAAAAGGCTCTCCTGTCTTGTCAGGAGGGAAGCCGGGACCGCATAAGCTGGTCGGGACAAGCCCGGGCTTTATCCCGCCCATCCTGAACACCCGAATTTATGACGAAATCATTCAAATTGCAGACGAAGAAGCGCTAGAAACAATGAAAAGATTGGCCCGCCAGGAAGGGATTCTGGTCGGTCCGTCTTCCGGGGCCTCCGTCTTTGCGGCCATCACGATGGCGAAGCGCTTGGGGACAGGCAAGAAAGTGCTTTGCATGGCGCCTGATACCGGGGAACGCTATTTGAGTATGGGTGTGTTCGACTGAGCCCCTTTTTTGTTACCAATAATTTCGATATTTCAAATTTACGATTTACCGCTTATTCTAATAGAAGAGATTGAACACCTGAGGAGATGCCGACATGAGCAAATCGAAAGCCCTTACGATGAAGCGTCTTGGACGATCCATGAAATATCAATACGTCAAATTGCTTCGGTCGCCCGGCGGTGCAAAAAAAGTGGCGATGGGGTTCGCGATTGGCTTTGGCCTTGAGTTTATGGTCATCTCCACAGCGATGTTGGTTTATATTATTTTTTACCCTTTGGTGCGGGTGGCTCGCGGGTCGATGCCCGCTGCGATTATCGGCCATGTGATTGGGAAACTCACGTTTCTTCCGATTCCGATGTTAGGGCTTGGAAAATGTCTTGGTGATTTGATTCTGCCTTTCCATATCCACATGCCTGCCTGGCTGCCCGGCTGGTTGGAAGGTTTCCTGAATGTTCAACTGAAGACATTGATCGGAATGACTTTGATATCTACTGCACTCGGGATTCTCACTTACCCTATTGTGTATTATCTGTATGAAGCCAATCGAAAGCGGCGAGCCGAGAAACTGGCTCGCAAGCTCCTGCAGGTACAAGATAACGGACAATAAGAAGATGGCGTAATGCTCAATGCATTGCGCTTTTTTTGATGCTTTTTTACCACAAATTGGACGGTTTTCAGGGAGAGGAAAAGCGCGGTTTTTGTCGAATTGAGAGAGAAGCAAAAACAGCCGAATCCGGCTTAAGGCCGGTACGGGGGACATTTTTTATGGGGTGAATTGCAGGTTTCTGCATAGGGTGACCTCAACCCGAATCCGTCAACTAACCTCGGAGGCTCAAGGAGGAACAGCATGAATAAGATTGTCAAAACCCTCATGATCGCGGGAGCCTTCTCCGTGACTACTTTCCTATCCTCAAATGCAGGTGTGGCGGAAGCTGCAGCTGTCAGTCCTGTCAACGTCCAAGTGGACACTCAACTCATTCAATTTCCTGATGCGCAGCCTTTTATTGATGAAAACCGGCGCACCCAGGTCCCGGTTCGATTCGTATCCGAAAAGCTCGGATATGCAGTCAATTGGGTGAACCAAGGAGAAACAGCGAAAGTCACTATTCAGAATGCAAACAACGTAATTGTGCTGAGGACGGGTGACAACCGAGTGACGGTGAACGGAAGAACCGTGGCACTGGATACCCAAGTAGCGCTTATACAGAACCGGACCTATGTTCCGCTGCGCTTCATCGCCGAAACATTAGGATCGAAAGTGCAGTGGGATGAAAATAGCCTGACTGCGATTGTCAATACCGGCAAAAACGGAGGAGCTGCGATTCAACCTGTACTTGCTTCCCGATCCGGCATGCCTGTGGTACAGAAATCGTACGCAGCCGTAGCCGACACAGCACGGAAATATGTGGGGGTACCTTATGCTTGGGGCGGGACAAGCCCTTCCGGATTTGACTGTTCCGGGTTCGTACAATATGTTTTCGCTCAGCACGGGGTTCAATTGCCGCGAACGGCAGCTGAAATGTATAAGGTAGGAACTCCGGTTACCAACCTGCAGCCAGGAGATCTCGTGTTCCATACGACATATGCTCCGGGAGCATCCCATGTGAGCATTTACTTGGGCAATAACCAATTCATTTCGGCGACCAGTTCATACGGAGTGAAGATCGTACCGATGGACAACCCTTACTGGGGACCACGCTATCTAGGCGCAAAACGCTTATAGGACGGAAGAAAAAAGAGGCCCAAGCATCTGCTTGGGCCTAAAAACGAATCTACGGCTCTCAAAATACGGGGAAAGAGGAAGAGAAACAAGCAAGTTCAGTATATGGCTTAAACATGAGGATACTTTGAGGAAACCGTGATCCGTTTTTTAAAAAAGATTTAAAAATCCGTGATCACCTATTTGAGAATCTCGCCTCCACTACAATACCAGAATACGGACAGGCTTTACCCGCGTAATTATAAGTATCTCGAAGACTGGTTAGAGGAGGTGGATGGATTTGCTCAAACACCCGTTTCTGGTCTCCACATTTTTACTTGTGTTCGCGGTGCTGGCCGTACCTCCGTTGTTGAAGAACATCCGAGAAAGGCGATTTTTTCTGTCTCTGTTGTTGGCCGTTACTGGTATCGCCTTCCTCTGGGCTGCGTGGCTTGCTGCACATAGTCCGCTTACTTGGTAGCCGCTTGCTCTTTTTTTCTTCAAGGATTTTCTCAGTTCCTCTCCAGTGGATTTCCGTTGAATAAATTGCGAGGATTACTTAAAAAAGCACCCTTCAAGCCTCCAGAGGAGGACTCGAACGGTGCTTTCTTATTTCCCGCTATTCTTGTTTGCCTTGCTCTTGCTTGCCGTGTTCTTGTTTGCCTTGCTCTTGCTTGCCGTGTTCTTGTTTGCCTTTTTCCTGCTTCTCAGGTTTCTTTTCTTCCTGCTTGGTGTGTCCCAAGGGCAAGCCGTTGTCCACTTTCACTTTGACGCCAGCTTCGTCAAGCGCCGGTACTTCAACCTGTGTCTTCGTCTCAACTTTTGTCGCTTTTGCGTCCGTTGTGGCAGCCGTGTTCGTGCTGTTTCCAGTGGTAGAAGTGGTAGTCGAAGCTGTTGTTGTGCTTGCTGCTTCAGGCTGAACCGGTGCAGGTGTTGCAGTCGCAGGAACGATAGTTGTTTTGATCGACATCTTGACCTTCAATTTTTCTTCTTGCTTTGCAATGGCGTTTTCAATGCCTTTTTTACCCTGCTCCGGCACTTTTTTCAACACTGCTTTCAAGACTACGAGCGAATGTTTTTCCACTTGAACAGCCGCTTCTTCTTTTTGCTCAATTTCGGTTGTCGCCTCGGTGTCCTGCTCTTTTTCAGCTTCCAATTTCGCTTCTTTCAACGCTTCCTGAGCTCTTTCAAGAGCTTCGTTGATCGCTTCGATCAGCATATCGTTGTACTCGGTTTTTCCGTTTTGGTTGAGGACTTCCAGTTGACCGATTTTATCGTTTGCCTGCTGGGTCAGAAGATCCGCTTTTGCCTTGTCATCAAATGTAAACACCAGTTTGATTTTGATAACCAGTTCCTTCAGCTTGTAAACGAAGGAATCCGGATTTACTGCCTCAACAGTAGTGGTTGAGTTGGTGCTGGTGGTAGAAGAAGAAGTCCCGTTTGTGCTGTCGGTTGTTGTGGCAGCTGTTGTGCTTGCGGTCTCAGTTGTTGTGTTTGTGTTAGCTGTTGCAGTTGTGTCTGCAGTTGTGGTGCTTCCCGTTGTGTTCGTGCTAGCGGTGGCAGTGTCAGTTGTTGCAGAAACAGATGTGTCAGCAGCCGCAGAAGTTGGTGCAGTTTCTTCTGCAAGTACCGGTACAGACCCGGCCATCAAGGTTAATGCGAGTGTGGCAGATGCGATTTTCTTTTTCATGTTGTATCATCCTTTCATGTATCGTCTATACCCTGACCCCTATGTCACAATCATTCGAGAGGGGGGTTCATTTTCTGTCCCATCACACACAAAAAAGCATCTTTCGAGTCCACGAGGGGGTGAGACTCGAAAGATGCTATCTGGTTGATCCGAAGATTATACAGTGGTGAACTGTTCTTCTTCGGTAGAACCCGTAAGAGCTGTGGTGGAGGAGTTTCCTCCGGAAATAACTTGCGATACCTCATCGAAATAGCCGGTACCAACTTCACGTTGATGACGGGTAGCCGTGTAGCCTCTAACTTCTGCTTCGAATTCGGCAGCTTGCAGTTCTGCGTATGCAGACATACCGCGATCTCTGTATCCGTCAGCCAATTGGAACATGCTGAAGTTGAGAGTATGGAAACCGGCGAGGGTAATGAATTGAAACTTGTAGCCCATTTCGCCGAGTTCGTATTGGAACTTCGCAATGGTTTCGTCGTCGAGCTTCTTCTTCCAGTTGAAGGACGGCGAACAGTTGTAAGCAAGCAGTTTGCCTGGGTATTTCGCATGAATTGCTTCCGCGAAACGTCTTGCTTCGTCCAGGTTCGGTTCAGATGTTTCACACCAGATCAGGTCACAATAAGGTGCGTATGCAAGACCGCGTGCAATTGCTTGGTCAAGACCTGCTTTCACTCGGAAGAATCCTTCAGATGTGCGTTCCCCCGTGATGAACTCCTGGTCACGCGGATCAACGTCGCTGGTCAACAAGTTTGCCGCATTCGCGTCTGTACGTGCGATTACGATCGTCGGAACGCCCGTTACGTCAGCAGCCAGACGTGCAGCAACCAGGTTGCGGATCGCAGCTTGGGTCGGGATGAGAACTTTTCCACCCATGTGTCCGCACTTCTTCTCAGAGGCGAGCTGGTCTTCGAAGTGAACGCCTGCAGCACCCGCTTCGATCATGCCTTTCATAAGTTCAAACACGTTCAGCGGACCACCGAATCCGGCTTCTGCATCGGCAACGATTGGAGCAAACCAGTGGATATCTCCTTTTCCTTCCGAGTGTTGAATCTGGTCTGCACGCTGAAGCGCTTGGTTGATACGCTTAACAACATGAGGAACGCTGTTTGCCGGATACAAACTCTGGTCCGGATACATTTGTCCTGAAAGGTTTGCATCGGCAGCCACTTGCCAGCCGCTCAAGTAAATCGCTTTCAAACCAGCCTTCACCTGCTGAACAGCCTGGTTACCGGTCAACGCGCCAAGCGCATGTACATGGTGCTCGGTGTGCAGAAGATCCCACAAGCGCTCTGCACCCATGCGAGCGAGTGTGTGTTCAATCTGTACAGAACCGCGCAGACGGATAACATCTTCCGCCGTATACGGACGCTCTACACCTTTAAAACGATCCGATTTCCAAAACTCTTCAAGTTTTTTGATTTCCTGTTCCCGTGACATGATTCCCTCTCCTCCTCAAATTTGTCCTTTATTGTATTATATAACAGATTTATATTTATGTGTGTACTATAACACAGATAAGTTTGTCTGACAATACACTTTTATTAAAATTTTTAACAAGAAAAAACACCCGGATTGCATCCGAGTGTTGGTTTGGGGGAGTCTTTATCATGGTTTCTTTTTCCCACGGGAAAGGGTTTCCGCTTCAGACGTCCTGGAAACTCCGGTTGTGAGCTCCTGTTGAACCAAAGGAGGCAGTGTGGGTGGAATATAAGCGAGCGGTTCGTCAAATTCAACGTAATCAAGGTTTACCATCAAGAGAAGGTACCGCTTGCCTGTTTGCGGATCACTGATGATGATGTGGTCCCGACCTGCTGTTTCGACACGTCCCCGATATATTTTCGCATTCCACTGGGTGTTGTTTTCATAAGTGAAATAGAAGGTCCCGATCTTGCCGCGGTTAAAGCGCAGTATGTTCTCAATGTAGGATTCTTCCGCAGTGGGTACAGCGGGTGCTTCGGGCGCCATTGGCAGAGGGAATGGACCGCCGCTTGGAGTCGGAACAGTAGGCACTTGGGTTCCGGCAGGATATTGAGGATAGCCGAATTGGGTGGTGTCAGGCGTCATGCCGGGCTGCATCATCCCGGCTTGCGGGAACATTCCATAAGGATAGCTGATTTGTCTGTAATCAGGTGTCCAGTAATACAAGTTCTTCACTCCTTTAATAAACTCTTGGACAATCTCTTCTTGACGGTACATAGAAACAGTGCGCTTTGTATCTCCCAACGTGGCGCTGATTATACCAGGTAGGCGGACAGCCCCGTCTGCCCGGATCAAAAAACCACAAAGAGTTGGTGGCCGGATGCTGTCGCTCTCCATGTACCACTCGCCGGGCCAGTCGGATATCCTTTTCTCTGGCACGTTGGTAGAAGTATCCTTTCGTGGTAGCTTCAAAACCTCCCGGTCGTTGGAACACCATTTGGGGAATTGTCCGGATCCCTTTAAAATCCAGACAATTGCTCTTGACCCGGTTGACGCCTGTATTGCCAACCATCAGCATTCCGAGTTTGCCTTCTCCTTCGGCCTCCGCTCGCATTAGCCGTCCCAAAATCTTTAAATGCTCAGAAGTGGCTTTGATAACGGCCATACATTCACCTCGCCCAATTTTCAAACTACAATACCAATGTATTTTCAAATCGAATAATGGGAACTTGCCCAGCGCCCAAAATTTTGTGCAATGGGGAGGTTGCAAACGAGCAATAAATGTAAAAAAACCCCGTGATCGGGGTTTTTCTATGCCAATAACTTGAACGCCGCATGAACAAAAACCTTAATTCCATTCTCCAGCGCATCCTCATCGATTGTAAAGCGCGGATGATGGTGAGGATAGACAATTCCCTTTTCCCGGTTGCCTGCTCCAGTAAAGAAGTAAGAGCCGGGTGTTTTTTGCTGGAAAGCGGAAAAATCTTCCCCTGCCATAATGGGCTTGGCCGGATCAAGAGCTTCCTCGCCGAAGATTTGACGGACGGTTTCTTCTATGACCTGCGTAACCTCATCGTCGTTAATTACAGGACGGTATCCTTCTTCGTATTGAAACGTATAGGCAGCACCGTGAGCTTCCGTTATCCCTTTGATGATTCGTTCCATAAGTGCGGGAACCTCGGCCCGCAATTGAGGGGTAAAGCTGCGAACAGTTCCGGTAATTTCCACAGAACCCGGTATTACGTTATGGGTGGTGCCCCCGATAAATTGCGTAATGGACAGAACAAGCGGTTCGAGTGGATCGGTGTTGCGTGACACGATGTGCTGCAGGTTTGTTACGACCTGGGCGCCGACGGCAATCGAATCGATCGCTTGATGAGGGAGAGCCGCATGTCCCCCTTTGCCATGAATCGTAATGCTGAAAACATCCGGCGCTGCCATCATCGGTCCGGAGATTACCCCGAATTTCCCCGTTTCCATCGGGGACCACAGGTGGGTCCCGATTATCAAATCGACACCGTCCATGACTCCGGCGCGAACCATTTCTTCTGCACCGCCTGGCGTAAGTTCTTCCGCATGCTGAAACAAGAAGCGGATCTCCCCGTGAATCTGTTCTTTCATAGCGGACAGAATCTTGGCGGTGCCAAGCAGCATCGACGTATGGCCGTCATGTCCGCATGCGTGCATTACACCGGGATTGTTGGATACAAATTCGAACTGATTCTCCTCCTGAATCGGCAGGGCGTCCATGTCGGCTCTTATGGCGAGCACTTTGCCGGGATTCTTGCCGATCAGGCGGGCCATCACGCTGGTAGGGGTGGGTCGGGACAGTTCGAGAGTACCGAATGATGCCAAGGTATCGTAGACGAACTGGGCCGTTTTTGCCTCCTGATAAGACAGCTCCGGATTTTGATGAAGATACCGCCTCCAGCGAATGACCTCGTCTCTTATGTCTGACACCAGTTGGTTCAGAGTTTCCGTGTTCATGACATTTCCCTCCCCAGCATTTTCTTTACTATATCATTATTTTTTATGGGGTTGGGCCTAATTTTTTCACATGGGTGGGCGGATATAAGGGTCGAAGCCTCCGGTTCGCGTGTACTATGTATTGATATCCCAAGATCTAGGCGAACAGGAGGTTTTAACGTGACGAAGAAGTCTCGTAAGGAGAACGCGAAAGCATCGCAGCAGAAACCCCAGCAGCAGAAAGCCCCTCAACAACAGCCGGTCAATCCGATGGATGTTCTTAAAGAGAAATTTTCTCAAGCAAATAAAGGCGGGCTCCTGGATGCACTGAATCAGGTAAAGAACACAAAACCGGATGAATGGAAAAACCCGGACACTGTTAAGGATCTTGCGAAAAAGCTCGCAGGTTCGCTGAACCTGAAAGTAAGTGAAGAGCGTCTGGACCAGTTCATGAAGGCGTATAAGGATGCAACGAAAGGCGGGCAACCGGAAGATCCGGAACAACTTATCAAGAAATATGGGCAGGGAAAAATCGATCCGGATTCGATGAACGATATTAAAAAATTTCTCAAGTAAGAAAAAAGGCTGCGACGATCTCGCAGTCTTTTTTAGCCTTGATTTGGATATTGACCGGGTCCGGGCGGATACCAACCAGGACCTGGGGGGAGATATTGCCCGGGATTCTGAGGGGGCATCCCATATCCCGGCATATAGCCTGGCCACGAATGGACATTCGGCTGCTGGGGATTGTGGGCTTCGATTCCCGGTTGCTTATTGGCAGGGGGGAGTTCCTGCTTCGGGGCTTCCGGAGCCGGTTTTTGTTCTGCCGGTTGTTCCGGGGCGGCCTCTGAGGAAGATCCCCCTTTGAAAAATTGTTCGGCAAGCGGCGTATTCATAAATGCAAACAAGAGACTGGTCAGATCCCCGGTTGACAATCCTTTTCCTTTTGTCTGGATGATCTTTTTCAAAAGTCCGGTTTCGTTCAAACTGTTCGACGCTATAAACAGCGTGTCAAGCAGCCGATCCGCTTGCTGCAGGTATTTAATGCAATTCTTACACATCGTCCGCAGACTTCCCAAATTTTCCAGTGAGAGAACGGTAGAGGGCAGCGAATTGGCGGGAGAAGAAGTATTTTTACGCCCGGGGTTCGGTTTGCGTCCCTCCGATTTTTTACGTGTCGGGTGTGAGGACTTCGATCTACGCTTATCCAAGCAGGCACCTCCTCATTGCGAAGGGATCCTAGACAATCGCCCTTACTTCATCGTATGGAATTGGGCGCATGAGAGTGTGTAAAATGCCCCAGAATGGGCACATTAGGGGTATGATTTCTTGGCGGGGTGATGAGTTGTGGTGCAATCCCTATACAGTAAGCACGGAGGAGTCCATTTTTTGAAAAAGGCAAGTCCCGAAGAAATTAACAATTTTGTGTCGGGGCTGCCGGATACAAAGAAGGACAGTTTGTTTGAGGTTCTTGGCGAATTGGACAAAGCCGGTCTCATCTCGATCGTCAATGACGGCAAGTTTGCCGACGGCGAGGGGAGGCTGGAAGGAAGTGACGTATGCTGAATGACGCCCTGTCAAAAGGGCGCCTTTTTTTATGTGCAAAAAACGATTTGGGATTCCGCTTCCGCTTGACTTTCCGGGCGAACGGCAAAATAGACCTTTATCCCGGGACATTCGTCCGTTGCGACCGCCATTGGTTCTGAATTAACTGTACCAGGTGGAACGATTTCCCCAACCTGGCCTGCAGGTGCTTGACCGATACTGAAAAAGGGAGGTGTCCCCATTGTACGCAATCTTTGGCGGTTTCACACGTTGGGCGGTTGTATTTCTTATCATCTTCGTTCTGTTCATTCTCCTCATCCCCGGAACCTACTAAGCCAAACAAAGCCGCAAGAGAGAAGTAGGTGGGGTTCCGCAGGGTTCCTCGAATTGAAAAGAAGTTAGAGGAAGGGGGGACTTCAAATGGATGGATATGGAGTATTCGGCGGTTACACACGTTGGGCGGTTGTATTCCTGATCATCTTCGTGCTGTTCATTCTTTTGATCCCTGACACAACTGCGGTTTGCAAAACAGGACCCGCCTGTTGATAAAAGAATCAATTGCCGTAGAGGGGGTGAAATCAATGGTAGGAATCTTTGGTGGATTTACTCGTTGGGCTGTGGTATTCCTGATTATCTTTGTTTTGTTTATCCTCCTCGTGCCTGGCACCTATTAATTTTCTACCCGGGAGCGTAGAGCAGATTTTTTTGCTTTGCGCTCCTAAGTTTTTCTAAATCATCTGGTCATCATACCTCTTTCCCGAAATTTGCGTTATACTAGTGACAAATGGGAAGGGGGCAGGAGGTTTAGATGAAGGCGTCATTGTTTATTACGTGCTTGGCCGATTCGTTTTATCCGAATGTGGGAGAGAGTACGGTACGTTTGTTGGATCATTTGGGGGTACGGGTGGATTTTCCGGATGGGCAAACCTGCTGCGGACAGCCCGCATTCAATTCGGGGTATCGGGAAGAAGCTAAGAATGTTGCCAAGACGATGATCGAAGCTTTCGAGCATAGTGAGTATGTCGTGGGGCCGTCCGGCTCATGTGTAGGAATGGTTCACCATTACTATCCGCTTTTGTTTGAGGGGGATACAAAGTGGGAGGAACGGGCCAGAAAGTTTGTGGACAAGACCTATGAATTGTCACAATTTATTGTCAATATCCTTGGGAAAACGGACCTTGGCGCGCGTGCGGAAGCAACGGCAACCTATCACCCCTCCTGCCATGCCATGCGTTTGATGGGGATCACGCACGAGCCTTTGCAGCTGCTGAAACATGTGAAGGGACTTGATTTGGTGGATCTTCCTTTTGCGGAAGACTGCTGTGGGTTTGGCGGAACGTTTGCCGTAAAAATGCATGAGGTATCGGGAGCAATGGTCGCGGAGAAAGCCCAGCATGTGCAGGAAACGAAAGCGGAGATTCTGCTCGGAACGGACATGGGCTGCTTGATGAATATAGGGGGACGCTTGCGTTATGAAGGAGCGCCTGTGCAAGTGATGCACGTAGCCGAGCTTCTGTGGCAAGGTGTAAGGGAAGGGGTGGGATCATGAGTGTCAAAGCGGCAGTACCCTTGAAAAAACGAATTCGACATGCGATTGCGGACGAGACGCTGATAGCGGCGGTCAAGAAAACAACCGACCGCCTGGAAAGCGGCAAATTGAGCTCGAGCGCCGCGCTCGGAAACTGGGAACAATGGCGGGAGCAGGGAAGCCGCATCCGATCTCACGTGGTGGAGCATCTGGATTATTATCTGGGGCAGTTAATCGACAATGTCAAAAAGCGCGGGGGTCATGTACATATTGCTGATTCTGCGCAAGAAGCGGTCCGAATTTTTCTGCAGATCGCGAAAGAGAAAGAGGCGAAAAGCGTTCTGAAGTCGAAGTCTATGGTTTCAGAAGAAGTACATTTGAACAAAGCGCTTGAAGATATCGGGGTGAAGGTCGTTGAAAGCGACCTTGGGGAGTATATCATCCAACTGTTCGGCGAGGCGCCCTCTCATATCATTGTGCCTGCCATTCATAAGAATCGCCATCAGATCGCGGACAAATTTTCCGAAATCAGTGGCGAGAAGATATCGCAAGATACGCCGACGTTGACAGCGTTTGCCCGGCAACAGTTGCGAAAAGAGTTCCTGGAAGCGGATATAGGAGTATCCGGCTGCAACTTTGCAATTGCAGAGTCCGGTTCTGTCGTGATGTTTACAAACGAAGGAAATGGCCGCATGATCACCACCTTGCCGCCGGTCCACGTGGCATTCATGGGGATGGAGCGCTTGCTGCCATCGTTTGAAGACCTTGAAACGTTTGTCAATTTGCTGCCGCGAAGCGCTACCGGGCAAAAAATTACCACCTATGTGTCGGTAATCAACGGGGCTCGCCACGAAGGGGATCTTGACGGGGCCCAGGAATTTCATTTGATTATCGTGGATAACGGGCGAAGCAACATTCTGGGGGATGAAGAGTTTCAAGAGGTCTTGAACTGTATCCGCTGCGGGGCGTGTTTAAACGTCTGCCCGGTGTATCGCCATATTGGAGGTCATGCGTATGGAGATGTGTATCCGGGCCCGATCGGGGCGGTGATCACTCCGCTGCTGCGCGACGACATGGAGGAGTGGGGGGACCTGCCGTACGCTTCAAGCCTTTGCGGCGCTTGCACGGAGGCTTGCCCTGTGAAGATTCCGCTGCACGATATGCTCGTTCATCTCCGTGCCCGGAAAGTAAAATTGGGTCTCACACCGGGCTGGGAACGGATGGCGTTTAAAGCTTGGAGCGGCACGTTTGCGAAAGCCGGGCGCTATCGGTTATCAATGAAGGCCGCCCAGCTCATGATTCCGTTTCTGGCAAAGGAAGGGTTTATTGAAAAAGGGCCGCTCAACATGATGGGATGGACACATGCCCGTCATTTCCCGTCACCCGCGAAAAAGACATTCCGTGAGGAGTGGGGCCGGATTCAACAGGATTTGCGCTCCGGCGAGGGTGACTCCACCGGCGGAGAAGGGGGCGATTGCCATGAGTAATGAGCAGAAGGAGCAAGCACTTTTGCAGAGGATCGCCAACCGGTTGGGGCGGAAGGAGCCTTTGACGGAAAAGCCAAAGCGCGAGGTTGTGGGAGCGCCTGATTTTTGGCGTGAGTTTCAGCTGTCCGGCGAGGAGAAAATCGAACGGTTCTGCGAAAGCTGGCGAGCGCTAACCGGGGTGGCGGAAGTTGTCGGGTCGGAAGAGGAAGCGCTTGCAGTGCTGCGGCGCTGGTTGGAAGAAGAGAATCTCAAGCGGGTGATTCGCTGGGATCATCCGGCTTTGGAGCAGATGGGGATCGATCAGGCTTTGGGGAAGAATGGGATCATTGTGGATGTATGGGGACGCGGAGAACAGCGTTCCATGAAAGAAATTGCAAGCGAGGCCGAAGCGGGCATCACCTGGGTGGATTACGCTGTTGCAGATACAGGCACGCTGTGCTTGTTCTCTTCAAGGGGAAAAGCCCGATCGGTAAGTCTGCTGCCGCCGGTTCATATTTCGATTTTCCGGGCGGAGCAGCTGGTCACCCGAATTGGAGAAGTCATGGTCAAGATCGACCAGATGAACAGGGAAAATGGGCTCCCCGCAGGGATCAACTTCATCACCGGTCCATCCCGCAGCGCGGATATCGAGAATGACCTGTCGATTGGAGTGCACGGTCCGAAGAAAGTGTTTGCGTTGATTATCAGGTAGTAAGCAAAAAGTAGCCACCGCCCAAGGTCCCAAACTTAAAAGGTGGCTGCTTTCGTCTTGGTTTAGCCATACATATGGTTAACAACAGTTCTTCCTCCAGATTCAATTTTCTCTACCCGGGTATGAGGGGCAAAATAATAGCCGACGGATATTTCTCGCTGTGGTAGATCGTCTGTTCGGCAGCCACCATGTCAGCGGTTTGGCCCAGAGAAGCACCTGTGTTTAGATTGCGCTGAACCTCCCCACGGCTGTGAGCCGGGGGGTTCTAAATGCCTATACCCTTGCACTCTCGTTGGCTCTCGCGCTGGGCTTTGCCCTTGCTACATCATCCAACGCCTAATGCGCAGGCAGGAATTCTTTCTCAGACGACCCGCTCTGACTCCGGAACACCGAAGGAGGAAAGCATCTGCCTTCCACTTGCAGGTTGGTTGATTGCCTGTCTCCAAGCCGTCTGCAGGAGCGGTTCTGCACCTGACCAAGACTCGTATGCCTCAGTGACTTGGAGGACGTTGTCTTTCACATGGCGGGCCAGAAACGCGCTAAACAAGTCTCGTTGCGCGATCACACCGCACGTGCAGGCGTGAACGCGTTCGGATAACCGTTTTTTGCGTCTTCGCCCACAAATACAAACTTGGGAAAGGGCGGTTGTACGTGTCGGGAATTCATCGACGTACCCGCCAGCACTCTCAGCCTTGCGGGTTACTATCGACAAAAAGGTCCGCGGTGCACGAACGGAAACCGATTTTCCGTACATCTTCTGAAACGACTGATAGCTCAGTTTTTCCGTGTGGATGTGAATTCCTATTGCAATCACTTGATTGGCCAGTTGACCGTGGAGCGTTTTCCGATGCGCGGTTTCGCGCCGAAACAGTTCCGCCAGTTGTGCTTGTGTTTTCTGTTGATGACGGCTCTTGTTTACAGGACGCTTGCCTTTGATTGCCCGACCCAACTCATCAAAGCAATCCGGGTATTGGCGCGGCGCTGCCGATCCTGCTTCCGTTGCAAACGCCGAATTTCCTTATGGCTCCGCGCCACTTCTTCGCAGAACATCGTAAGCGTTGCGGTAGTATCCCCCACAATCGCAATGGTAGATGGCCCAATATCCAATCCGACCGTTTCTGTACCGATCGAACGTTGAGGCTTTTGATACGCTGACCCTTCGCAAACCAGTTGTGCATAGTACCTTGTCTTCCCACGAACAGTGCGACGCACGAGACGAACGTATTTCACTTTGCTGTTGAGGCCGTGCAGGATGACCGGATCCTGGGCAACACATTTCCGCATCGGAAGAGTAAGCCCGTCCCATTTCAGGTGATCGGTTCGCCAGCGAAGAATGGCATCATTGCTTTTCCCTTCGATGCTGTGCAGGCCGCGTTTGCTTTTGAAACGGACTTTTTTGGCTTTGCCAAAGGATACCTGACTGGCAGCCGTAAACGCTCGGGTCGCCAGCTTCTGTGCCAGGTGCGATCCCACATGATGACCAAGCCAGGACTGTCGCAAAACGGTTGCATATTGTGACAACTGATATTCCGTAAACCCAAACTGTAACCGGACAGCGTGAAAAGCCGCACGTCGTTCCTCTTTCTGGTCATGCGGGATGGCTTTCGCCGATTGATACTCTTTGGATTGCTGCATCAAGCGAAGCCGTTTCATCGCTTCACAAAGCAAAGCGTTATACATGTGTCTTGCCGCCTCAAAGCGAGTGTTCAAAACCCGTTCTTGCTTGCGTGTGACGACTAACGGAATCTCACATACAAAAGAGGGCGTCTTGCGTTTAGACATGCTTTTGGTTTTCGATGTACTGCTTGATAACCGCAAGGGGGGCACCTCCTACAGTGGAAACAAAATACGAATTTGTCCAAAGTGTTGGCAACCGTCTCTTTAACCACCGGCATGACTTCCATTTCAATGATTTCAGCCCGGCGTTCATCGGCAACTTCTCGGATGATTTCCTTCAACCGTTCATCCACCCCGTTGAGCAAGACCTTGCGGCGATATTTTGAACACCAGACAACATGATATTTGCATGAGTAGACAATGTTATGATTGGTTTTATATTCCATAAAAAGATTATACAGGACTTAACTATATAACACAATGAACCGGAAGATCAAACCGCCTTATCCCCATAGCTAAAGCCCGGGGCTTGCGGCGGAAGGACTTGGGTCAGAGTCGCCCCGGCCGCGCACATCCATTACGATGCAGGCGTAGCCGTGAGAAGCAAAGTAACTCGCGTTATCGTGAATGTCCGTTCGGGTTTTCAAATAAGGGGTTCGCACCACGATGGCCGGATATCGGCCTTCGTCCTAGGGACGGTAAATGTCGGCAGATAAGGTAATGCCATCACGCATCGGGATTCGTACATCCCGGTCGATTCGAACCTCCATTGAATCCCGGCCTCCTTGGTGCAATCCGTCTACATTCTGAGTAGCCACGCATTGGATCAGTCCGCGGCGCTCCCATTCCGCCAAGATATGGTGGCCTTGATGGGGGGACATTTGTTCGAGCGCTTCAATCCGTCTGCTGTAAAACTCATGAAACAACGAGTAGTTGTCATGGAGTGCCTCAACGGTTGCCACCGTTCGCCGGTCAATGTTTCGCCACCAACCGTTTTGGGAGCGAAAATCGGGAATGCCGCTTTCCGTTGACATCCCGGCTCCCGTGAGAATCACGGTATAAGAGGATTCTCTTATCCACTTTGCCAGTTGATCCATATTCAACATCCGCCTCCATCACCGCCACCGCCACCGCCGTCAGACCCTCCTCCGAAACCGCCGCTATCGGACCAACCGCCACCCGACCAACCGCCGTCCCCACCCGATCCTTTCGACCGGGTACCGTCGTCATCCCAGAAACCGATCGATTCAGAGGTCCCGCCAACAAAATGGTCGCTGCTTCTTCGAGAAGAGCGGTTTCTTTGATTGAAACCAGTAGATATACCTATAATAGCCAGCACAATGGAGATCACAATTAAAATGACGATAAAAGTCAAGGTAGGCCCCCTCCTTTATAGATCCAGTATACAACAATTCGGAAATTTATGGAAATCAAAAAATCTTCACGCCCATGTCCTTTAACAAAGACAATGCATGATTCAGGACGTCAGGATTAAACCCAAAGATTCCGAATGCAGCACGGAAATCCATGGATAAAAATCAGAAGTGGCAGAAGAAATCTTCCGCCAATACACGACAAAAGACAGCCATTTCGGCTGTCTTTTTGATCGTAAGTGGAAGGTATAAATTGTGCAATTTCTAAGGATAAAAATGGCCTGCCCTACGCGGCCGCCGAGTAACGCATTGCTTGAGCGGAGAAATTTGAGGGGATAATTTCAACAGACCGAAACACTTCAAGTTCTGCACCTCAAAAGTGAATCCGTTTCCTTATGGCAGCGTGGCTGTTTATTATTCAACTTCTTTCAGGAAAGATTCCAAGCGATCCATCGCTTTCGCCAGGTTCTCGTCTGACACGGCGTAGGAGATTCGAATGTTGTTCGGAGCACCGAATCCTTCGCCCGGAACAAGGGCGATGTTTGCTTTTTCAAGCAGCAGGGCGGCGAATGTGTTTGCCGAATCGATCTTGGTGCCTTGATAAGATTTTCCGATAATGTCTGAAACGTTAGGGAACACGTAGAACGCACCCTGCGGACGGATGCATGTAATCAGAGGCATCTCATTCAGCCTACTCAACACATAATCAAGCCGCTTGCGAAATACTTCGATGGCTTGAGGATCAAAGCAGTCAAGAGCTTTAACGGCAGCTTTCTGTGAAATCGAAGCCGGATTGGATGTGGTTTGGCTTTGGAAACTGGTCATTGCTTTTACGATCGGACGATCTGCGGCAATGTATCCAACCCGCCAACCGGTCATCGCAAACGCCTTGGATAACCCGTTCACCACCAGGGTACGCTTCTTCATTGCTTCCGAAACGGAAGCAATCGAGATTTGCTCCACTCCGTAGACCATTTTTTCATAAATCTCGTCGGAGATCACATAAAAATCATGCTGTTCGATAACTTCCGCCAATGCTTTCAGTTCTTCCGGAGAGTAAACGGCTCCCGTCGGGTTGCTCGGCGAGTTCAGCAGCAGCGCTTTTGTTTTTGGAGTGATCGCTTTCTTAAGCATTTCCGGAGTGATCTTGAAGCCTGTTGATTCGTCGGTAGAAATAATCACTGGTTCTGCCTCGGCTAGGCGAATCATTTCCGGATAGCTGACCCAATAAGGAGCCGGAACGATCACCTCGTCGCCGGGGTTGCAGAGTGCCATAAACGCATTGTAAAGAGAATGTTTGGCCCCATTGGAGACGATAATGTCCTCTATTTCATAGTCGAGACCGTTTTCTTCTTTCAGTTTCTTGGCTATCGCTTTCCGCAGATCGTTGATCCCCGGAACCGCTGTGTATTTTGTGAAACCTGCTTGAATTGCCTCAATCCCGGCCTGGCAAGCGGGGGCCGGTGTTCCGAAATCCGGTTCGCCAACGCTGAGATTCACGATGTCTACGCCTTGTGCGACCAGTTCTTTCGTTTTGGAATCGATGGCCAGAGTCGGTGATGGTGCGATCGCCTTGATCCGATCAGATAATCCAAACGCCATAAGGTTTCCCTCCATATCCCTTTTCCCTGATATACAGTCATCATTCTTAGATGTACAGTCATTATTCTAACGATACTTTAAGGATAGGGGGGAGTCAACTATCAGTTTGCATCACCGCGAAACCATTTCCAAAATTTCTTCACGCCCGACTCACCCGTATCCTTCTTACTGTTCGACGATCCCGAGGACGGATGCTCCGTGCATTCCTGGTAAGGCTCCGTTCCAATCCGGAAAAATTCGCGCTGCACCTGAGGGCAATTTTTGGATGCCAGCATTCCGGTGGTCGGATCAATATTGAGTTCCAACAGCCCTTCCGGTCGGGCAAAATCGCTGGCTGGGGTATTCTCCAGTGCATTTTTCATGAAGTCGCCCCAGATCTGGGCTGCCGAATAAGATTCTGTTGAGTTCAAAAACTGGTCTTTGTCGTAGCCAACCCAAACAACGGTCACCAGATTTGGCGAGAAACCAGCCATCCAAGCGTCTGTGTCGGTCGTACCCGTTTTGCCGGCAACAACCCGGTTGGCTACGGTCGGAGCGATCCGGGCAGCAGTGCCGCCTTGATCGAAAATGCTTTTCATCATATCGGTCAGAATGAATACATTCTGGGGATCCGCAGCTTTTTGTGCATCAAGATCCCGGCCATAGATCTCCCGTCCGTAAGCGTTGGTAATCTGTTGGATCGCTGTCGGCTCGAGAAGAGTTCCGCCATTCGCCAGTGCCGCATAAGCACGGGCCAGTTCCATCGGCGATACGGGAAAGACACCGAGCGCCAGCGACGGGTACGGCTTCAGCTCACTTGCGATCCCGAATCTTTTGGCGGTTTCCACCACACGCTGCGGGGTTACCTCCAAGGCTGTCGCCACGGCGTAGATGTTATCCGATTTTTTGATCGCCTCGCGCATGCCAATATAGTCATGTGCATATTGATCGTTGAAATTTTTCACTGTGTACATCTGGTCTTTCTCATATGTGAAGGTGGTCGGTTCACTCTTCACCATTTTGGACGGAGTGGCCCCCGCCTCAAGGGCGGCAAGGTAAACAAACGGTTTGAATGCAGATCCGGGCTGCCGCTTGGCTGTCACACGGTTAAAAGGAGATTGGTTAAAATCCCTGCCCCCGACCATCGCCTTGATATGTCCTGTTTTGGGGTCGATTGCAATCAGAGATGCCTGAAGGCCCGGTGCTGCCGGAAGAAATTTCTGGATGGCCGCTTCCGCCGCTTTTTGCATATTCAGATCGATTGTGGTGTGCAGGATCATTCCGCTGCTGTAAAGTTCGTCCTCAGGCACTCCGTGCAGGTTGATCGCGGACCAGGTGGCGTACCGTGTGAAGTAGGGGGCCATCCCGCTTTGGATATCCTTTTTTTCGGCGAGTACGATCTTCTGCCGGTATGCGTCATTCGCTTGTTCCTGCGTGATGTAGCCATGGCGAACCATCGCCTCGAGGACCTGCCATTGACGTTCTTTTGCCTTGTTCATGTCCACAAACGGGGAATAGATGCTGGGACCTCTCGGAATTCCAACCAGCATCGCTGACTCCGCCAGTGTCAACTCGGATACATTTTTATTAAAATAGATTTTGGCGGCAGTGCCGATTCCGTTTGCACCGTGTCCGTAATACACCACGTTCAGATACTGTTCGAGAATTTCCTGTTTGGTGTAACGGGTTTCCAGCTTTAAAGTGAGCAATAATTCCGGTATTTTCCGTGTAAAGGTCCGGTCATGGGTTAAGTACAGCACTTTCGCCAACTGCTGTGTAATCGACGAGCCACCTTCGACAATTTCGCCGCTTTTGATATCGACATAAATGGCTCGTGCCAGCCCGCGCAGATTCAAGCCGCTGTGTTGGTAAAATTGGGCGTCTTCGATCGCGATCGTCCCGTTCTGTACATCGGCCGGGATCTCGTTAATCCCGACCTTGATCCTGTTTTGTCCGTTGTTCAAAAGGTCCGCAACCAGTGAACCGTCTGCGGCCACAATGCGGGAATGGGTCGCCAGATCGCTGTCAGGCAGCGGAGAAAATCGGATGTATAGATAGAAAAGGAAACCGGACAGAAAGGTGACCGTGAAAAAATACAGGGCGAGTTTCAGCAAAAGGGCTCTTTTTCGCCGGGCACGGTCATAGTGCACAATGGGGTCGGCCGTTTCGGTTCCTGACCATGTATCTTCCATTAAGTTCGGTTTATCTGACATCGTCACCACGCTCCTCGTGGGGAAATAGACTATCAACCAGTATGGGCAAAATTGCTAGATGATAAACCAAACCGCCCGCGAAAGTGACACCAAGCCACTTTACAAATTGCTACTCGTGTGAGCTTGTTGTATAATAATGCACATTGTGGTTAATGCGATGGGTGATCTCAGGATAGATTTTTCATTGCCGAGGAAACCTGTTTAAGAGTAAGAAGGATAAAGGATAGGGGGAGTACAAGAATGGAACTGTGGTATACGGAGAAACAAACGCAAAACTATGGAATCACAGCGAAAATCAAACAAACATTACATACCGAGAAATCCGAATTTCAAGACATTGATCTGATCGACACCCTGCAGTGGGGGAAAATGCTGGTTCTTGACGGAATGGTCATGACCACTGACAAGGATGAATTCGTTTATCATGAAATGATTTCTCATGTGGCTTTGAACACGCACGAAAACCCGAAAAAAGTCCTTGTCGTTGGCGGCGGAGACGGCGGTGCCATCCGCGAAATCGTGAAACACCCGAGCGTGGAAAAAGCGGTTCTTGCTGAAATCGACGGTCGTGTAATCGAAGTATCCAAGCAGTACCTGCCGGATATTGCGAGCGCACTCACCGGCAATCCGAAAGTGGATGTGCAAGTAATCGATGGGATTAAACACGTAATGGAACATAAGAACGAGTACGACATCATTCTCGTTGACTCGACCGAGCCGGTAGGACCTGCGGTTGGATTGTTTGCGAAAGATTTCTATCAGGGAATTTATGAAGCGTTGAAGGAAGACGGAATTATGGTTGCTCAATCCGAGTCGCCATGGTTCAATCAGGATCTGATTACCCGGGTATATAAGGATATCGCTTCGATTTTCCCGATTGCCCGTTACTACACTTGTTCGATCCCAACCTATCCGTCCGGCCTGTGGAGCTTCACCATGGGATCGAAGAAATATGATCCCTTGCAGGTGGATGAGTCCAAATTGTTTGATCCGCCGGCCACAAAATACTATTCGCCGAAGATTCACAAGTCGATCTTCAACCTGCCGAAATTTGTGGAACAACTTCTGAAGTAGGGGGGCTGCAAAAATGGGCTTTCATCCAATGAAATTCGACCCTGCTTATAACGGCAACGAGTTTATCGGTGCGACTCAAGATTATGAAGCTGCGCGAGCAGTCATCTATGGAATGCCGATGGATTGGACCGTGTCGTTCCGCGGCGGTACTCGCCTCGGACCGGCTCGAGTGCGTGAAGTTTCCATCGGCCTTGAGGAATACAGCCCCTATCTTGATAAGCATCTGGAAGATGTAAAGTACTTTGACGCGGGGGACATTCCGCTTGCTTTCGGAAATCCCGGAAGGTCGATTGAACAGATACAGGAATATGTCGAAAAGATCGTCTCGGATGGGAAGTTTCCATTGGGAATCGGCGGGGAGCACCTCGTTACCTGGGGACCGCTCAAAGCGCTGGCGAAAAAATACCCGGATCTCGTCGTGATTCAAATAGATGCCCATGCGGACCTGCGCGAACAGTATGAGGGAGAGAAATATTCGCACTCTGCGATTATTCGGATGTGTTCCGAGTTTATTAACCCGAAAAATATTTACCAGTTCGGAATTCGCTCGGGTACTCGGGAAGAGTTCAAGTGGGGACGGGAAAATACCAATTTTTATCCGTTCACCGTGTTGGAGCCGTTGAAGAAAGTGCTGCCGGAGTTAAAGGACCGGCCCGTATATGTAACAGTTGATATCGATGTTCTCGACCCTGCATTTGCTCCGGGCACCGGAACGGCAGAACCGGGTGGCATCACCTCGCAGGAACTGCTGCAGTCGATTCATGCGATTGCTGAGGCGGGATTGCATGTAGTTGGTTTTGATATTGTGGAAGTAGCACCCGGCATTGACCCGTCCGAGCTCTCGCAAATCGTTGCGTCGAAAGTCATTCGGGAAGTGCTGTTGGGGTTTGTGAAATAATAATAATAGTAGTTCAGTTCATATAATGAACCTCAAATTTATTTGAGGTTCATTTTTGTTAACAAGATTTTATATGGTATAATTTAGGAAAGGGAACCAGCCGACGATACGGGTTTTTCCGCGATGCACTCCAGTTGCTGTCGTTTCGCCTCCGTTTTTTCCTATCACCCCTTTTCTATCATCTCCGAGCGCGAGTTTCTTCCGACCGGGTAACACTGTGAGATCCTATTGACAGAATATTTAAACCTAAAACGATGCTGCGGATTGAAAATAGAAATGCAGTTTGGTGATGGAATGGAGATTCGAATCAAGGAGAGGGAGTTGTGAAGATCTTTCTAGTTACAGATGAAACGCATTTAAGTTTATTTATGCAAGAATTATTTAAGGGTACCGCAGAAATTCAAGTTTTTCCGGTGAGCAGTTTATTAGATGCCATACATAATGCTTCTCCCGATGCCAAACTAATCATTGGAGTGTTATTACCATCTGAGGATGACTGGGAAAAGTTCCGACAAATTCGGAGTTGTACCTGTTCTTGTTATCTAATGTTAGGAAGAGCAGTTACTTTTGAAGATGTCAAAAGAGCAAACCAGATTGGATTTAAAGAGATACTTATCGACCCGTTCTTATCATTGAAGCCGCTCTTACAAAAAAGCGGTTTTTTGCCCTTTCAAAATCAATCATTCACCGATAGAAATTCCGACTCTCAATTAATTTACCTGGGTCGAAACACTTATTTCCATAGCACCGAACTTTGGGTTGGATGTAACAAGACAAAGAGACCTCTTTCAGAAAGAGAAGCTGATCTATTAAAACTATTTCTTCGTTATGAAGGAAAGGTATTAACCAAAGGTATCATCGCAAAAGAATTATGGAATGATCAGGTGGATCAAGGGGGAATCAGTAAATTGGTGAAACGACTTCGAGAAAAACTGGGAGTGAAAGAGCTTATCGAGGGTAGAAAACAAGGCGGGTATATCTTCAAGGCAGAAAACTAACATATTTATTCACACTTTTCCGCCATTTGGCGGAGTTTTATTTGATTGCTATTACTTTGCTATTACTTTTTCTGTGGTTTGCTATTAGATTGCAATTAACTTGTCCTTGGAAGGAAACTTACAACTCTATATGATTTAAATAGACATCATTATCAGACGAATAATAGGCTCATCACGGACAGGAGAATCAAACAAAATTTAAATGATAGGTTGGTGGTAATCAACAATCGAATTTAAACAATTTTCTAAAACACCCGTTTTTAGGAGGAGACTTTATGAAGGGTAAAATCAACAAGCTATTTTCAACCGGGATTTTAGCTCTAACTCTTTCGTTGGGGATTAGTCCTAGTCCTATCCCAAGTGAATTTAGCCCACCTTTTGCTTCTGCAGCCCCTCAACAAAACTCTAGTTCTTTTTTCGACAACTTTGAACTTGTAACTAGCAATGATGAGAACTATATTTTGCAATTCACAACAGCAAAAGCAGTCAAAGTGAAAGTAAGCTATAGCGAAAAAGATGGTAAGAACATGATTATGCTGGATGGAACAGGACAAGGCTTTAAACAAACGGTTAAATTCGAAGGTCTAAAAGAAAACACCCAATATCAGGCGGTAATTTCAGCCTCAGAAGGTAAAACCACCATGTCGGAGACAATTTACTTCACTGCTTCAAGTGATCCAAAAGTAACTGTCCCAAGTAAAGAGGTCAGTTATTCTATGCCAAAGAGCGAGATAGGAATTGAAAGTCATGATGTTTATGAAAGTGAGTACAATGGTGAGAAAGCATATGCCGATCCCCTGGCGCCTGCGACACCTATGTACGGGCGTATCTCTTGCTCCGCTAGTGATCAAGATTGGTTTAAAATTGATGTAAGCGCCAAAACAAACGGAAAACTTAACGTCTTTCTAGATGTTCCATCAAATAAGGATTATGAGTTGTATTTATATGATGCGAATGGAAATTATTTAGCAAAATCGACAGGTGGTACTGGAGTAGATGAGTTAATTAGTAGATTAGGTACAACTCCTGGTACGTACTATGCCATGGTGTTAGGATTTAATGGTGCTTGTGATGATGTTCAAAATTACATGCTCGTTTGGAGATTCTATCCGGATATAGCATGGCCGGTTCCTGGATCTGACACGATCTCGGATTATTTTGGAACACCCCGTGGATCGACAACCCATAAAGGGCTTGATATTACTTGGTGGTCAAGTGGCGGGAGTACTTGGAAATATGAAATACAAGCTGTTAAGGACGGCTACGTGAGTTATGCCTCTGGATCGACTGCAGATGCAACGGCCGGCTATTATGTAAAAATTGACCACGGCTTATACAATGGGAAGAAGATAATCGCTAGATATCTTCACATGGAGAGCCAACCACTGGTTTCCTCCAATACTAACGTTACTAGGGCGCAAAGACTCGGTTGGATGGGAAATACCGGGGACTCCACTGGGAAACATCTCCACCTAGACTTCTCAGATGGATCTAGTTATTATGATCCTCTCACTTTCTTAGCAAAGCCTCATAGTAATGAAGTTGTTGATTATTGGGAAAAGAACGGCCAATTTAAACAATAATTGATAAGGGGTTGAAACCATGAAAAAAAATCTCGTCATCCCAGTTGTCGTTTCCATGCTTGCCTTGACTGGATGTGGTCAGAATGCTGACCAATCCCCGATCAATACTTCTAAAACCGTTTTACAACAGAATCAACAAACTCAGGGGGGGATTGGGAGTTCCCCGCGTGACGACGCTCCGGTTTCAGAACGGGATAAAAACAATCTACGGTTTAAGGATAATTTGAGACCTCCAACTGCATTTCCAGGCAGTAGCGCATCAGCTGAAGAAGTCTGGAAGTGGGTGAAACAACAGGAACTAACATATATTCAAGGAATGTTAAACCAACAGGAATCATTCAGTGAACAACAAAAAGTGGAGTTGGATAAATGGTTGTCTGACTTCTACGGGGATGAATGGAAAAGTAAACGACTGTCCCGTGCACTCAAGCCTGTAGAAGGCGGATATCGAATTACGAATGACGCCTATGATTTCGTTCCGAATGACTTTATGATTCAAAGTGTCGATAAATTGGCTTTACAAAAATCCAATACCAATCGAATGGTCCTCACAGTCGATCTAACTGTTAAACAAGATCAAAAAGTCCATGTGGTGTATACTATTGGTCAAGAGCAAGGAAAGTGGAAAATTATAGATTACAGTTTTAAGTTGGTTCAATAGCTTTATTTATTACAAATGAGTTCTGCCGCATCCGCCCCGGAATATTCCGGGAACACAATATAGGAAAAAATGCAGAGGAAAACACTACTACTGTCGATTATATTAACCTGAAATATTCACGGAACGACTTTGAACAAATCATGAATCCAATTAGATCAAGGAAAAACGGGGATATGGACGTTCACTTAAAAAGTGCGTAATTCA
>NZ_JBHSHC010000156.1:0-627 GCF_042652925.1 Effusibacillus consociatus | reverse complement strand
AGCAATTCCTTGTCGTCGACGATCCTGTTCACCATCGGGATCATCCCAATGACGATGTCGTAGTCCAGAAAATCTATCAGCATGTGGCCGGCTATCATACCGATGATCATGCTGATGATTTGTGCTACGAACCACTTCTCACCGCGATGCTGGGGAAGGAACGCCTGGCTTCGCAGCCGACGATATCCCGGTTCAATGAAAAGGCAACGATCGCTACCGCCAAGTCACTGGAAAAAGTGAATGAACTATTGCAAGGTCGTATATACGCGATCGAACCTCGGGATCAGCTCGTGATGGATCTGGACTCTTCCGGTTTTGCGGCCTATGGCGATCAACACGGAGCGAACTACAACCATCACTACCAGCAGAAGGGGTTCCATCCGCTATTTTGCTTTGACGGACTGACTGGCGATTGTTTGAGAGCCGAGCTCCGTGCAGGTAACGTATACACCTCTCGTCAAGTCGTTCGCTTCATTGGCCCTGTTCTGGCTCGTTACGAAACGTGGGCACCGGGTGCCCTCATTGTACTGCGTGGCGACAGCGGCTTTGCCGTACCTGAACTGTTCGATCTCGTCGAAACCAAAGGCCACAAATACGCTATTCGCCTTAAAGCCAATGCCCGCTTGC
>NZ_JBHSHC010000155.1:0-693 GCF_042652925.1 Effusibacillus consociatus | reverse complement strand
CTGATCTCTTTCAACTTACCCGTTTCTTCGAATTCATAACTTATATTTTGCTTTGTGATCAACGAATAGGTTTTGTCCGGATTTTGACGCAAGAGATCATGGGAGCCAAATTGTCCGGTAAATGTTCCATCCGGATTTTTGGTGTAAAAGTCACGTTTGCCGTCAGGTCGCAGAACTCCTACTTCATTTTCATTATCGCTATAAAACAGAATTCGGGAATTATAGGAAAACGCCCAACTGTTACCCAAAGGACCCAATGTGCGATCTTGCGAGTTATACGTTCTCTCGAAAGCAATTGGAACTTTTCCTTTCACCTCAAGATCTTTATGACTGTAGAAAAAGTTCCCTGTGATTGTATTAACCGGGTCTCCTCCCGTTGCTTGGGCATTCTGTCCATTCTTATTCGCTACAACCTTAGGCGGAACTCCATATCCGGGTGCGGGAATTCCGCTGCGAAGCGGATCTTTTATTAACAGATGCCACCCCACACGTAACAAGTTCGGATTCGGAATTTTATTTAACTGAGATATTTCATGATAACGGCCTGCATTAGAGTAATAGAATGAAGAAACAGAGCTTAAGAAAGTCCCTTCACGGACTATATAACGGGTTAGAACCAGCGGCGCCTGAAAAGCACTTCGTACTTCATGCTTCCCAAGTCTCTTTATCGTTTGAACATAATATTGAAATTCC
>NZ_JBHSHC010000154.1:0-150798 GCF_042652925.1 Effusibacillus consociatus | reverse complement strand
TTGGCTCTATTTCATTAACATGGTGGCTCTCATTCATTAACCTAGCGGCTCTGCCGCGCCGAAATATTCACGGTGAGAGGAAGTTGTTTCATACGAAATCATCCTACATCAATTTGAGAGAAATAAAAAAGAAGGTCGCGATAAGCGAGCCTTCCTCATTTGTTAATTCGCTAAGAAAGCAATTCTATTCTCAAAGCGCTTAATACCCCTTGAGATTTTGTGTCAGTTCCTTAAACTGTTCCTTGGTAACCCGATTCCCGGGGTGATCCTACGGTGTAACAATTAGTCTCGTCTCTATTATATAAGCCTAGAACGCACATCGACAATTGCATTGATATCATCAGTCCATAATCTTGTTTCTTGTCGTATCAAAAAGGGCAAATTGGTTTTTCCGTAATAGGGTAGATAAGGGTGTGACAGCCAATTCCAGCAGCAATAGGGTTTTCCGCTCGTTGAATCAGTTTTGCCCTTTTCCCGAAAAAATCATCGTAAAAAACAGTAAATGTTGATAGGACTCAAGGGAAGTATACCATATATTGGAACACTAAGTAGATGTGCACAATAAAGGGGTTATGTGAAAGGTGGTTCTCAATGTAATCGATGATCTGATTTTCCTTCGCATACCACCATTGTAAGGTGTCATACCTTTCCCTGCAAAAAACTCCTGTATACGATTCAAGCATAAATCAAATTCGTCCGTAAAAATAACAAGATAACGCAGATTATTTTCTTTTTTCACTGCGTTTCTCCTTCAGCTCGCTGGCTGAATATCGTTTCATATCAGGATGATCCAGATACCGCTGTAATGATGCTTTTAGCTCCGGGTAGTCTTCGATTTCTTCTGCTGAATCTATATCTTGAAGGTCTTCCTCGTTTGTTTCAAAGTTCTCCACTTCGACGGAAACAAGCTTCCCATTAATCACGAACAGTCCGGATTGTTTCCCTTTCAGTGCACTTAAAAGCTCTTCTTTAGTCTGATCACTTAACAATCCCATGACCACCATCACCTCATGTTCATTATATCAAAATATTGGGAAATCATCTTATGCTATGACCACCCATTGGAAAGCAGCGACAGCAGAAGCCGTGCGCCATCTTTTACCCCCACTTACAAAACCGTTCTTTCTCCAAAGAACACTCATTCTCCCTTTTTTCAACACCATTGATGATATGCACTCCACATGTCGGCGATTCCAAATCATGGAATACACCCTTCCTTTTATCTTTAGATCTGTTATAAATCCGCGAACAGTCGCTTTTAGCCTCTTTTTTCAATTAAAGCACTTAACTCGTCACACAGCGCCGGCAGCTTAGCATAAGTAGTCAATAATTCCTGCAAATAGTGATCCCCTTGCTCAGGTTTGGACAGATTATCGACATAGATACGTTGGATGTGACGGGCATAACGAGCAGCCTCTTTATAAAATTTCCGTTGTTTTAACCGAATGCAAGCCTCGACTTTGGTCCGGTAAAATTCGATCATTTCCTGCGGATATCTTTTTCTTAAAAGTTTCTCATACTTTTCCAAGTGAAAACCAGGATAACCACTATGAGCATGAGCCATCACATACTCTAAAAGACCTCCGCTCGGCCTTCCGCAAAATCAACTTCCGCTTTAGTCGAGGAAAAACGGGGTTCGCATACAATTTGAATATAAGGGGCTTACCGGCTCATGTTATTCCTCTACCGAAATGTCTGAAATAAACCGGTCAATGTCGAAGTTTTTCAGCTTCTTCGCGCAGCAAAACTTATACTTGGCACCGCTCCCGCACGGACATGGAGCGTATGGATCAGACGGTCCCAGCCGTTCTTTCAAAGCTTTCTTCAGGTCGGTCAAATCCTCCGCGAAATCGAGTCCCATAATAAAATGCAGTCCGAATCGATCACAGAGCTGGGCGATCTTCTTGCCCTTCTCCTCCGATTTGACTTTCACTACAATGGGACGTTGTTCAGAACCTAATGAAACCATCGCATTCCTCTCTGTTATTTTTTCCTGTTTAAGCCTGCCACCGGGCAGATGTTTGTCCAAAGTCCGGTCATGCGCGGGAAGTTCCATTCTCCGATTCCCCATATACATCTCGGCCAGCGGTAGAAACGACTCCTGGTCGTCCGGATAAATTTCCAGATCGACAAATGCAAGCCGGGGAACTCCATCTGAGGCGGCAGCTATTTCCTTCACCCCATTCAGAACAGTAAGCTCTTCCTCTGACGGCAAAAACGAAATGGAGCGGTTGGAACGGTCATGGATGAAGGAAAGGTTCTGCAAGCCCACAACCAGCATTTCCCGCATTTGGCCAGCTTCCAGTTTCCGATAAACACGTGCATAAACGAGCATCATACGGAAATGGTGCGCCGCCCGTTCCGGTTCACCGACCTGCAGCAGGATATCTCCAAGCGAAAAATGGGATTCCATCTGTGAAGGGTCAACGCGAATCGACTGTTCGAAAGCCACTGCAGCCAATTCGGGCCTTCCTCCTTTGTAGTACAAATTCCCGAGCCGATTCCACAGGTAACCATCATTTGGTTGTTCATGCAACCTGTCCAAAAATCGCTCCTCTCCGTCGCTGACCCAGCGGGGACTGCTTCCGTCAAACAGTCTCAATTCACCGGTTGAATAACTGGCCTGACCATCCATATTACCAGCCAGAAGTCCTCCCATTACCCCCAGTCCAAGGAAAGGGGATGCTTCTTCCCATCGACCCGCACCGTTACAGTGCTTGCAGCGAAAATAAGCCGTTGCTTGGATATAGTCCATAAAATTCATTTCGGTACTTTTTCTTGAGCGCCCACGTTTTTTGTCGTCCTCGAACCAACGCGCGGCGTTAAAAAGGACGAGTCCCAAATCATACTGCCCTTTTCGGCCGCAATGGCCGCAAATGAGATAATGTTTATTCGGCTTGTACGGAGGGCGGATTTTGCTTTTCTTGTCTGCAACCTTTCTGGCATATTCACCAGGTAACATGGTTAAGGTCGGCTTTTCCTTGACATTTGATGGTTCCTGGCCGGTAATGATGCTGATCAACCTGGGGTTGATGGCTGCGTGTGGATTTGGCATACTCTTTTCTCCTTCCTAATCAGACTTGGATTGTCATCGCTTGTTCGCTGTAACCCATCGAATGGTATCCTTTCAACCTTTTCTTGTACATTCGCATAAACATGGGAACCTGGGTATCGACATAATCGTAGATTTGAACCTCGTGCTTTCCCTCGTAAAGTCGATGAAGTCTCCCTGCGTATTGCTGGAGCGTTCCCTTCCAGGAAATCGGCGTGACCAAAAACAGCGTATCCAGGCGGGCGTCATCGAACCCTTCTCCCACAAATCGGCCGGTGGCAAGAAGCACTCGTTCCTGGTCCCCAGGAATGGAACGAATCTGTTCTTGTACCGCCTTCAACTGCTTTTTTCCCATCCCGCCTCGCAGCACGATGACATTTTTGGCAAAACCCTGCAATCTTCTTTTAAAATATTCCAGATGAGAAGTGCGGTCCGTAAGCAAAATCGGATGGTGCCCGTCTTTGCGCGTGAGTGTTGCCGTTAACCCCAGTATATATTTGGCCTTAGCCTGCTTGAACACCTGCTCAAAGCTGAAAGCGGAAATATGATGACATTCGTCGACAACGATATGTCCGTAATCGGCAATGAAGTCTTTGATTTCCCCTTTTGCGTGAATCGTCTGCAACATGGCCACATCGATTCGCCCCGTTCTTTTGTTTTTGCCTCCGCCAATCATTCCGATTTCTTTCACCGGGATATTTAGAAACTCGGACAGCCGTTCCTTCCACTGTTCCATCAGCTGCGTGCGATGCACCAAAATTAACGTATTGACTGCCCTGGCCGCAATCATCCATCCGCCAACCACCGTTTTCCCAAACGCGGTGGTCGCAGACAAAATCCCGGTATCATGCTTAAGCAGCTCATGAACGGCTTGTTTCTGTTCATCCTTTAGTTCTCCTTGAAAGGCGACATCAATTGGCGTTCCCGGATTCCGTTCATCCACAACATCCATGATAACATCCTGGCTCTGAAGCAGTTGAACGACTTCATCATAGCATCCGCGCGGCAAAGCCAGATATCGTGCGAAGTCTTCGGAACAATTGATAATACGCGGCTTGCCGAATGTAGGCAACCGCATGGATTGCGCTTTATAAAACTCCGGGTTTTGAAAAGCGGCCATGCGTATAAAATGATTGATTTGCGAAGATGACAAACCCTCTTTGCCCACATATAGCATGTTGCTGAGCACCAGTTTCAGATGAGTTGGAAGAGGTTCTTTCGGAAGAGATGGTTTCTCCTTTCTCAACGGCAAAGTCCAGGGATCGATTTCATTCTCTTCTTCTGTTGCCGATTTGGCAATACGGATGACATCGCCTTTTCGTTCAGCTTCGCGGACAATCGCTTCCACTTCCGATAACGCCATTTTTCTGAGTGAGGACAAGAATATCCATTGATCTTTGTAAGGCTCATGATGATCGTCGATAAACAGGCTGTTTCCTTCCTTGCCGGGCAGCCTTTGCAGCGGCAAAGCAATCAAATTGCCGAGTTTCTTCTCCTTCGGCAGTGTATCCTGATTGGGAAACATTCTGTCATACGAGTCCAAACCTATTTGATGCCGTTTCTCCAAAGTGAGGGTCAATAAGGTGCTGCCCAACATTCGAGCTGTTCGGGCAGGAACCTGCTCGTTAAAAAAGATCCATACATGACCTCCGTTCCCCGAGCGCGAACGTTCCAATGCTGCAGGAACATTCAAATTGCGACAAATTTCCAGAAAAGCGGCCGTATCTTTCTTCCAGCTTGCTTTATCAAAATCGATTGCAAGAAACCAGCAAGTTTCATCAAGCAAAAGCGGATAAATGCCGATTGTGACCGGTCTATTCTCTTCCTGCAAATGAGCCTTTATCACTTCGTCCGTCAAAGGCAGGTAATCACCCCAAACGATTTTTCCGTTTTCTTTTCCAAGCCGTTCCTTCTGCGGAAAATACGCCGGTTTTCCTCTCTTATCGATTCCGCGTACGGCATAAACATCTTCCCGGCCTTTAAAGTAATCGCGAAACAATACGATTTTTTCTTCAATGGGAGATTGTTTTGTTACCATACCCAAAGTTACCGGATTTTTAGAGTACTGTAATTCCTCGTGCATCAACTCTAGTGAAGTCTTATTCTCAGAACAATGCTCCAAATGCGTTTCAGAATGGATCAATTGTTTCAAGTGTTCAATTTCGGTCAATAACTTAACATTCTGTTCTTGCAACCGATTGTTTTCTGCCCGCAGACGTTCCATCTCATTAGGGTCATAAATATCCAGTTTCAATTGAGCCGATTCATCACGCCTCTTTGCCATAGTACCTCTATACACATTCGAACGAATTCTCTATGGGTTTATTATAACACTATAATTTACAGATCTCGGAACAGGCCCACGTCAGCATGATTTGCTACCTCCGTCATGGGAAGTAGCGGGTGCAGTTGCATTATACCTCATGTTTACTTGCCCCTGAACTTCTTTTTGAGCAAAACGGCCAGAATGAGTGTCAAGGGAAGATCACTTTCAAATCGGCATTCTACCTGATATAATGCAGAACCTCTTCCCATTCTGTAGAGCAAGGAGCGGAAGTTCTGATCAAACCGGTGTTGACATTGTTCGAATATGGATTGTACCAGAACCCGTAGTTGTTTAATTTCAGGTTCTAGTCCTTTCTATCTATTATAAATGGAAGTTTTTTACGATTCGGATAGAAAGCTCAACTTCATCAATTTTTCTCTGAAAGCGGGCTTCCTGGGGTATTTTGCAAGAAGCATACGTACAGATTGTTCAGCCTCCGCTTCCCCTCTCGCTCGTTGCAGCATTCGGATGATCCTGCACACATCCTGGTAATGCTTTCGCGTACTCGACCGGTTCGCCGTGTTTTCAATGTGTATTTGAAACAGCCGCTTGATTTCGTCAGGAAATCGCTCCACTAGGTACGTATAAAACTCTTCAACCGTTGCAGGATGCTTTTTTACAATTTCCAAAAGTTTTTCGCTTTCCTGCTCTTCTACCAAAATCCTTGTGTAAATCTCTTTGTGCCAACCGTCTTTTTCCAGCTTATACAGCATGGACCGATAAACAGCCGGCCATTCCGCGGACGGGTAGGTGTTTTTGATCTGATGATAATAGGAGAAATCGCCGCCAAGTACCAGTTCCTCACCAACACTGCGTTGCAGGTCCAACTGTCCGGAACGCCGATAGGCTTCATATCGAAACTGCTTCCACTGTTTCACCAGCCCGGGCAAACCTCTGGCCTGATCCAGTTCTTCCCCTTCCTGGGCTAAATTGATTGCTTCCTCGAAACTATCATTATCCAGCGCCTGCTGTATGGCAAACTTCCGAAATTCAGGAAATTGGAGATTTTGGTTCAAATACTCTTTTGCCCGTTCCCTACTCTCATTCTCTTGAATAAAGCGGTAACGCAACACGGCTATGCGCTCGGCAAAATATCTTCCGCTCCATGTCCCTTCTTCTTGTTTGGAAATCATTCGGGAAACGTATTCTTCCCATTCCCTCAATAAATCAGTGGTTTTCGCTAACCGGGAAGCGCTTTCCAACAAAGCAAGCTGCCAGTCCGACCATCCTTCAAGAAGGGAGTGTTCGGATTCCTTGAGAAGCAAGCGGAATAGTTCCTCAACCTCAGTTTGAGAAAAGCGATCACCTGACTGGGTTACCTCTTGAATGCGTTCAAGACTGTCCTCAATGATGTCTCCGATTATTCCGCCCGAATCGTCCGCCGTCTGTAGTAAACTCAGCATTTCCTCCATGATGCACAGATTCATCCGTACGGCCAGAACCCAATCTGCATTCTCCATTGCTTCATGAGCCTTTTTGGCCACGCTTTGCGCGCCTTCCACCGCACGGCCGACATTTCTCCAGATTACAAAACCATAATTGTCGGAATACGTGTTAACATAAGTCCGAATCAGATTCCTGCATTCGGCCAACTCCTCAACTCCTCCGGCTTTGGAAACATGCAGTTTGATTCGGTCCTCCACTAAATCGGAGTCGGCGGCTAAAGAAAGCGGCAAGTGAACCAAATTGTCTTTACTTTGGGCTTCCAACAGCACCTTGAGATCTTTTTCAGGGGTGGATGGAAAATCGAAGTCCTTTTGTGACCCCGACGGTATCTCTTCACGAAGCTTGAGCAATACCGCCGCTTGATGCTTGCACACTGGTCCATAATCGTATGGACAATCACATTCCAACGTTATGATTCTACCGTCTTCGTCAAGCTCCACATACACACTATACAATTCATTGCCTTCCACTACCGCCTGAAAAATCCATTCTTTCACTTTATCTAACACCATGATGTGGCCGCCTAATAAATAATCTCGCCCTCTATCCAAAATAACCGGGTCGATATAACTGGTAATTTCACTTAATTTCAAGCTTTGGCACTTCCTTCCGCCATCCTTCCTTTGTCAGCCCTAAGTCGAGAATTTATCCGCCATAGTTTTTATTTAACATCAGCATGTAATCATTCCACTAAATATTTTTCCATTAATTCCTTAGCTTTTTTCTCACCGGCTTCTGTGATGCCGACTGATTTAGAACAACGACTGTCCGTGATCACTCCTTCTTCCAGCTAATTCGTTCAGCACGCCGAAATCATATCCTTTCGAAAAAAGCAGCTATAGTGGGCGGGGGTGAATCCCATGCAACAAGATCTTGTGAAACACAACTATATTATAGCTCAAGGGGGCCAACCCGGTTAGTCAGTATTGGTTTTATGGTATAATTTTCAAAAACATACGGAAAAAAGTGAGGTATGAATGATGAGCGCCGATATAAGATGGAAACAACGCTTTCATAACTTTCAAAAAGCGTTCAAAAATTTAGAAGAGGCTCTTGCTAAAACGGAACTTTCCAAGTTAGAAAAAGCCGGAGTCATTCAGATTTACCAGTTTACCTTCGAGTTGGCATGGAAGACGACCAAAGATTATTTGGAGGAAAAAGGAGTTTCAGTAAAATTCCCTAGAGACACCATCAAGGAAGCATTTAAATATGAAATAATAGAAGATGGTGAATTATGGCTGGATATGCTGCAAAAGAGAAATCTCATGGCACACACTTACGATGAAGCCTTGGCAGAACTCGCTTACAGTCTGATCGCTGATCATTACTATGCCGCTTTGAGACAAGTCTTGTTGAAGCTGGGAGCAGAACAATGAATCAATTTGGTATATCAGAGAAATCGTTTCAGTTATTGTTGGATACTTTTATACAGTATACTCAAGTGGAAGAAGTCATCCTCTTCGGCAGCAGAGCAAAAGGCAATTATAAAAAAGGAAGCGATATTGATTTAGCAATTAAGGGAGAAGAATGTTCAGCGAGTCTGGCTCTGACATTACAATCCTATATTAATGAGGAATTGCCTATCCCTTATACGGTGGATGTAATAGACTATAATTCTTTGAATCATAAGGAATTAAAAGAACATATTGATAGAGTTGGAATAAAATTTTATAAACGATGATCCTCAATACGCCTGTCGGACTTATGGCCGCACATTAGTGGCTTACCAATTTTGCGGGAGGGAACGTGCCGGTGACAAGCACGTTTCCCGCTGCCGTCCCTGAATCCGGTCGGGCCTTAACAGCGCTTACAGCTCCCATCATTTGTCATAATGTAATAACACACAGCACTCCACATGTATTGTGCTCGGAATAGGAAGGCACTTTCCCCCTTTCACTTCGCATGGACTTTTTTTGCTTATGCATCTTGCTTTGGATGCTGTTATGAAAGCCGGTTTTGTAGACGAAGGTCAGTTTATACGGCTCGGGACTACCTTGATCGGGGTTCTCCCCAATAATCACTTTATCAACGATGCTCTCGAATACGTTCCGGTCGAATGCGGTCAGAACCTCATTCGTTTGAAGCACTTTGCGAAAATGTTCAAGCCGTTTTCCCAAATCAATTTCTTCTTGCGCGGATTGCTCCAACTGTTCCTTTTCTTCGAGCAATTTAGTAAGCGAAGTATCGAGCTCCGCATACTTCTGTTCGTAAGTAGCCCTGTCTATTTTTTCATCCAGGCACAAATCAATCAGTTTGCAACGTTTTTGCTCCAAGGCCTCAATATCGCTAATAGTTTTGTTCAGCCGCTTTTGATGATTCTGATCGCTAAACACGGACTCCATTCTTTTCATAAGCTCGTCCAGCACATCCGAATTGTTGCGGCACACTAATTTGTACGATTCGACAAAAGCACCCTCAATCAGCTTTTCCTCCAAGGCTTTACTGTGAGGGCAGTATTTCTTCCCTTTTTTCGTGGCTGTCACGCACTGCCAAATCACCTTCTCATGCGGGGTTCCGCTGTGCCAGTTCCGCCGCGAGAGGTTACTTCCGCAGAAAGCACATTCCAACTTGCTGCTGAAAGCAAATTTCCTGCTGTACTTGTCCCGCTTGCCTTTCGCGCCGCGGCGGCGATTCTCGCTCCTTCGATGCAATATATCCTGCGCCTTCTCAAACACTTCCTCGCTAACAATCGGCTCATGATGATTTTTGACATAAAACTGATCTTCCTCGCCGTAATTGTCCAGTCTTCTCTTGGAAATGGGATCGACGGTAAATGTCTTTCCTTGCAACAAGTCACCTTTGTACTTCTCATTCTTTATGATACCAAGAATGGTTGTGTCCTGCCATTCGACTCTTCCGTACTTGGTTTTATGTCCAGCCTCAGTCAGTTCTTTTGCAATAACGTAAGCGCCGATTCCCGATGTGTATCGTTCAAAAATATAGCGGACGATTTTGGCTTCTTCTTGATTAACGGTTATCGTTTTCGTATTCACATCGTAATCGTATCCCAGACAACTTTGAAAGCCCACCAGTTCGCCTCGCTTCATCTTCATCTTCAGACCTTTTTTCACGTTCGCGGAAATGTTCTCCACTTCCTGCTGCGCCACGGAGCTTAAAATGACAAGCAACAATTCGCCGTCCATGGTCAGTGTATTGATATTTTCGTCTTCAAAAAATACGGCGATGTTTTTTTCCTTCAACATTCGGACGTATTTCAACGTATCCAGCGTGTTTCTTGCAAACCTGGAGATAGACTTCGTGATGATCATATCAATTTTCCCATCCATACAATCGTTAATCATGCGTTGAAAATCCTCGCGCTTCGTTACCTGTGTCCCGGTTATAGCTTCGTCCGCATAAATATCAACCAACACCCAGTCGCTGCGTTTGCTAACGAGATCGGTATAGTAGGCGACTTGCGATTTGTAGCTGTTCAATTGCTCCTCAGTGTCGGTACTTACGCGGGCATAAGGGGCGACGCGAAGAACATCCGATAACTTTCCGGCGTTGCGATCCGATATTTTCCGACTTGCTTTAATCACTTGCACTTCAAGAGCCATGATGTTGTCCTCCATTCTTATTTACTTGCCATCAGTTTAATAAGAGATGGGCGGACCGACAAATGTGCGAATCAAGAAGTAAGGTCCGAAATGATGCCGTAATCCTGCATCGTTTTGTTCTTTATCAAATGAAATTCGCTTTCGGTAATCAAAGATAATGCCAGCAGCTGTCTTATCATAGCGATTTGCAAACTGTACCGGATGAGTTTATGGTTCATAGCTACCTCCCAATCATTCTTAAAAACAGAAAAGCAGAGATGCGCAACGAACAAAACCTTATGCGCGCATCTCTGTTTCCGCCTCTGTTTTGGTTGCTTCTCTTCCATTAACCCTATCCGGCGGACAGTGGTTGGCCGTCCTCATAGGCTTCAAACCTCTTCCAGGATCGCTGCAAGCCGCCCCCATTGCGCTGAACTGTGGCTGGACGGAAGTATCATTATCCCTCCGCATGGGTCTTCGCCTTAAATGGAACCACCATTTATGTATTGCATGGGCAAAATCGCTCGCAGTTTACCGCTTCTGATTTCAAGGCATGCAGAAATAAGAATCGGCAAACTGGTCGTGGCGCGCCTGCAATTTGGCTCTCCCTTTTAGGCCATGCGGGGAACGTACCGGATAAGATTGTATTTAGTTTTCAAGGATCAATGAAGGATGAATAATATCCCTCTAATATTCATTTCATTTTTAGGGCAAAATCGGAACTACTTGTCCAAAAACTATCCTGCGCGGCTGCCTTTTTTTGAGACAATTAAATACCTATCTGGATTTGATATATAAAATACAAATCGAGATTGACTAGAACGGCGATTTCAAATAAGATAAAAACATGTTCATAAGGCGATGGAGTTCGCCATAAACCGCCGGTAACGGCTAATGACTCCTACCAGATTTTTATTCTGGTAGGAGTTTGTGTTTTGTTCCAAAAATTGGAAAGGAGGGGTCGATTTGATTTATGTGTATCTCGGTGTCGGCGGAACGCTCGGCGCTATTAGCCGCTATACACTTGGCATTTGGATAGGAGAACGTTTTGGACAAGCATTTCCGGTTCACACGCTAACGATTAATTTATTGGGTTGTTTCTTACTTTCTCTCTTCTATACGCTGACCACGACAAGATTTTTGGTACATCCGCACTTCCGCTCTTCTTTCGGAACAGGATTTGTTGGGTCGTTCACTACGTTTTCGACCTTTAGTTATGAAAATGTAACATTGCTTCAATCAGCACATTATGGATTAGCATTGCTCTACATTGCAGCAAGCCTGCTCGGCGGTTACCTGTTCACAAGCTTAGGTATACGCCTGGGTAACTATGAGAAAGGCAGAATCCAGCAGGAAAGTGAGTAAACGTTAATGGATATTTTATGGATAGGCATTGGTGGGTTTATTGGGGCGATTAGCCGATTTGCTGTCGTGGATGCGTTTAGTCGACGATCAATATCATCGATTCCTTTCGGAACGTTGACTGTAAACCTGGCAGGCTCCTTTTTACTCGGCCTTTTGTATGGGCTGACTTTGAATTTACATCTTACCGCCCTTTTGGGAACGGGCTTCTTAGGAGCTTTCACAACTTTTTCTACATTCCAGTACGAAATTGTTCAGATCCGCCGACTATATAAATGGCGCTCTATTGTCTCTTATGTGTCTATCAGTGTGATTTCTGGAATTGCTTTCTGCGCATTAGGTTATGTACTCGGGCATTTGTGGACCTAGACGAACATCAGGAGGATTGCCGCTATGAATTATGCTGTTTTTCAATTTATTAACGATTTGTCGGGACATCTTATTTGGCTCGATTCGATTATGGTACTTGTAAGCAAATACGGTTTGGAGTTATTTGCTATATGGCTTGGATTCGTGTGGGTACTTGGCGATGATCGAAGGAGACATATTGTTGTGCAGTCGGGGTTCGCTGGGATGCTGGCTTTGTTTCTGAATTATGTGATTGCCCAGTTCTATTTTGAGTCTCGGCCGTTTGTAAGCCATTCGGTTCATTTACTGTTCCCTCACGCAGCGGATGCTTCCTTTCCAAGCGATCATACATCGGGGGCATTCACACTTGCATTAATGGTACTTATTTGTAAACGCTGGTCCGGATGGTGAGGCTACAGTATGTTGGCTTTAGCCGTTGCAACAGGGAATTCGCGAGTATATGTTGGCCATCATTATCCGGGAGATGTGATAGCGTCCATCGTAGTAGCTTTTTTTAGCAAGCCTATTGCTTCAAAGCCGTTGGAGTCGCTGTCTACTTTTATAATAAAAATGTACAAAAAATTGTTCTTTCGCCTTTTGGCAAGAAAAAAAGCTGAACTTCCAAGTTAATAAATAACGATTGTAGTAGACTCATAAGCTCATTGTATTCCAAGCTCATAATCCTTCATAAGCTGATAAAACGTTGGCTTCTTCAACTTTTATGGGATTCTGATTTTTTCAAGTTTCCAAAACAAGTTAACTTTTTTGAGACCTCTTTCAGGAGCGTTCACATTACCTAAGCAGCAAGCCCCTTGCGGGTTGTTAACCTCACATCCACAGCGACCTGCCTGAACATGAGCTTTAATTTGGTCAGTTTCCTCATTTCGTGGATCAAATAAAATTCCCCATTTCGAATCATGTTGTGTCTCTCCCTCACGGGGAGATTTTGCGTCGAAGGTGGGGAATTTTCAACCGATTCTATTGAGGATTTTACCGCCGTTGTTCACATCCCTCTTCACGACATTGCATGACGAGGTCGTAAAACAGCTTTTCGGCAAGGCTTTTCTTGACGATTTGAGCAAATACGCGACTAAACGTTGCAATGGATGGAACGGGTCGATCAATGGGAAACCCACATTGGTAACGAAAGCGTAAATCACTTGTGAGTCTCAGATGAAGAGCAGTAAATTGCGAAATTCCTTCGAAAGGAGCCACCAACAAAGACCGTAAAATCGCTTCGCGGCTGTGTCCCGTTGCACCTTGGGGCGTAATGCTTCTCAATTCTTTGGCGTACGGGCGTAAGTCCAAAACCGAAAAAAATAAGGGCAGACGTTCTTTCGATTCAAGTTTTTGCAGTTCCTCAAAGGAAAAAAGTGATGGCTGGAGAATATACAAGTGACTTTACCTTCCTCGAAAAGTTTTCGTGTGTGGTTGCTTGAAAACTTCTACTTCTTGGGGTGAAGTCCTTTTTTATGCTTTTCAAGCGCTTGATACGAAAGGGCTCAGAAATCTGCAAAAGGCTCATTTAAGAAACCACCTGATTTACAATTAATTACATTGTGAAGTATGTGATAACAGATAACAAAACAGATGTAATAGCCATCGCTAGAAGTGGTCTTAACGCTTTCGTTCTAAGGTCTTTTAGACTAACATTTAAACCTAATCCAATCATAGCCATAGTTAGGATAAAGGAAGTGAAGAAAGAGATGCTATTCATGACACTAGTTGGGACGGTAATCAAATGACCAAGGACATAACTTCCAAATAAGCTCATGATAATAAAACCTATGAGAAACCATGGAAATTCAATTTTAGCATCAGAATCTGATTCAACTTTATTTTTTCGTTTCATCCAGTACATAAGAATAAAACTAAGTGGAACGAGTAAGAATACACGACCTAGTTTCGCTAACAAAGCAATAGCAAGTGCATCTGGACCAGCAGGCGCTCCTGCTAAGGCAACATGAGCAATTTCGTGTAGACCTACACCTGACCAAACACCGTATTGAAGGTCTGTCAAAGGGAGAAACGGACGTAAGATAGTGTATGTTATGGCGAAAATGGTACCAACTAAAGCAATTATACCTGCCCCAATAGCAGTATCTTCATCCTTTGCTTTCAAAATGGGTGAAACGGCTGCAATTGCAGCAGCGCCACACACCCCTGTTCCAATTCCTAATAACAAGGATAAGGAAGAATTCGCTTTGAATAGTTTTGCAAGCAACATTGTAAGAAGGATTGAAAAAACGATGGTTCCAACATCTCTTGCAAGCAAACCTAACCCTTGATGAAAAACAACATCAATGTTTAGTTTTAACCCAAAAAGGATAATAGCAAGCCTTAACAACCTTTTGGCAGAGAATTGGATTCCAGTACGGAATTTCTCAGGATATCCCCAAATTTGTCGATAAACTACTGCAATGATGATTGCACAGGCGAGCTGACCAACATGATCTAACCCGGGTATTTTTGATAATCCAAAACCAACTGATGCAATAATAAAGGTAAATCCAACACCACCGAACCAAAGTCCTCTCGAGGATGATTTTTTATGTTTTGCTAATGATGTATTCATTTTAACAACTCCTATATTTGCTTCCTTGTATTAAGAGTATATTTGTTTTGATAATAAGTAAAATAGATTATAATTATAGCTATAATATAAAATTACTTATCATGGAAGTTTAAAATTTTTAGACCCCATTTTATTCTAAGGAGGAAGACTCATAATGGATCAATCTTTACTTGTATTTACTACAGTTGCAGAACAAAAGAACTTTACTCGAGCAGCTGAACTTCTCCATATGACACAACCAGCAGTCAGCAATTATATACAAACGTTAGAAAAAAACATGGGGATAAAATTGTTAGAGAGGACAAACAAATATGTTCGACTTAGCAAGGCTGGAGAAATAGTATTTCATCACGCCAAGGACATCTTAGGTCTCTATACTCGAATGGAAAGACTCATTGATGATTTAAAACATACTGCAAGTGGTCCTCTTTCTATTGGTGCAAGTTATACTTTCGGGGAATACATTCTTCCTCATAAAATTGCCAGTTTGCTTAAATCCTATCCATTATTAAATCCAATCATTACTATAAAAAATTCTAATGAAATTATAGATTTAATAAAGAAACACGAGGTAGATGTTGGGATAATCGAAGGAGAGGCTAATAATGAAAATATAAAGGTTATACCATTTGCTCTTGACGAGTTATCAATTACAGTCCCTTCAAATCACCATTTAGCAGAACAAAAGGAAATAGACCCCTTGTCATTAAACCTAGAGACTTGGTTAGTTCGTGAAGAAGGTTCTGGAACGAGAGAAATGCAAGAAAAGGGGTTTAAACAATTGGGGTTTTCTCCGAAGAAGTATATGACATTTGGGAGTACGCAAGTTATTAAGGAATCTATTGAAGCTGGTCTAGGAATTTCTATACTCTCACACGCGTCAATAAAAAACGAACTAGAACTTGGTAAAGTGAAGTTACTTGATATAAATGGGTTTCCAATCTCACGAAATTTTTCACTTATAACTCCAAGAGTTGAATTTTATACAAAAGCAATCGAGATATTTATTGAATCCTTAGTTATAGAATGAAATCCAGTCAATTGTGAAGGACGAGGTGAAAAGCAAGCCCTATCAACGTGGAACAAGTTCATCCAATGTCAGATAAAATAAATACCAATCCCCCACCTATCGTTGTTAAAATCGGGTTATTAATCTTGGGAGTGATCTTAGCGTTGTAAATCCGCATTTTCCTGACGCTACCTCTAAAGGATCGCAAGGCACCAGCATCCTGAAGATCTTCGGCCTCATAGCGGCAGGCACAGGGAACAATGAACGAATTTTTAAAATGAAAGGCGTCCCTTTCCAAACCGCCGTCGTTACATCCGAACTCGCATGCCTGTTATTATCCCGGAGCTTCGTCCATCACACTCAAGCTGTTATTCAATGCTGAAGGAAAGATTCTCGGAACACAGGCTTACGGCAGAGAGGGCGTGGATAAGCGGATTGACGTGATCGCGACCGTCATGCGCCTGAAGGGCTCGGTGTACGACTTGACCGAACTGGAATTGTCCTATGCGCCGCCCTATTCCTCCACGAAAGATCCCGTCAACATGCTGGGATACATGGCCGAGAACGCACTGAGCGGCTTGTCTCCTATCGCAAGCCTGGAGGACGTTCATTTGCGTGACACAGAAGCAACGGTTCTCCTGGACGTGAGGTCACAGAAAGAATTCAATGCCGGACATATTCCCGGAGCAATCCATATTCGCGTAGATGAGCTCAGAGGCCGGCTGAACGAATTGAATTCCGCCAAGCCGCTCATGGTCTATTGTCAAGTTGGGTATCGCGGCAACGTGGCCACTCGAATCTTAAGACAGCATGGGTTTGATGCCGCTAACCTGACTGGCGGCTATAAATCCTTCGAGATCGCCTCCTTCCGCTCATCGGCATCGGAGTAAATAGTGAGGCTGATGCAGAAAAAACCCTGCATGACAGAGTTCTTTCTGCATATTGCCGTATTATTTGCTTTTATCTACGCAAGCAATGAGTCGTTTCTCGATATCCGTTGCAATCGCCATGAGGTTGTCATTTTCCACGAGGCCGATCAGGGCCGTAGGTTTCGGAAGGCCGATCCGGGTTTTCCCCTTCTCCTCATAAACCGCGATCTTGCAAGGAAGGAAATAACCGACTAAGGAATTTTCAGATAACACGCGTTTGGCTTCGACGGGATTGCAGACCTCCAGGATATGAAAGGTTTGTTCGAAATCCACACCCTTCTCCTGAAGTTTAGCCTTCATATCCAAATGCCATAGCACGCCAAACTTTTCTTCCTTTAGGGCTTCGGTCAATTTCTCAATGGCTTGTTCCGGAGTTTTCCCCGTTTCAACCGTGTAATGGAATGTCATTTTAATGTCCTTCCTTGTCATGCTTTCAGAGCAATCACGGCATATTGGGCATCTGTCGGCCTTATGACCTCAATAATCGAAAATCCATGCCGCTCCATGGATTGTTTCAATGCATCCGCGCTGATGCGATGATGGAGAGGCGGCCCTTGGGGCGTCTCTTTCTTCTCCCATTCAAGACATAGACAAATACCGCCGGATTTCAGGACGCGGTACATTTCTGCAACGGCCTGATCGACGGTTTCTGCTTCATGGAGCACGAGGGATGCGAGCACCCGATCCACAGATTCCTTTTCCAGCGGAATGTTCTCCAATTGTCCTTGCAGGGTCTGAATATGGTTCAGTTCACGTTCTTCAGCCTTGCTGCGGATGATATCCAGCATTCGCGGTTCGATATCGAGTGCGTATACGGTACCGCTCGTTCGCTCCGCCGCCGGAAGCGTAAAATATCCGGTGCCGGCCCCCAAGTCCAGAAGTGAAAGCGAATCACGTAAATTGAGTTTATCAAGTAGCGGCTCCGGAGGATTGGCTGCTTTGCGTTCAGGACTCTCCAACTTCGCCATATGTTCCGGATTGAACCTTCGATCATACATAGGATCTCTCCTCCTTAGCAGTTCCATCAGTACTCATCGATTTAAGCTTACCCATACGATAAAGGGTTAACCCTCCCGTTTATCGCTTCGACACCGGGCCTGTCCAAGCGCTGATACCACCGCGTAAGTGAGCCAGCCGGGTAAAACCGTTCTTCATCAGAATCCGCGCGGCACTTTTGCTTCTCATGCCGCTTCGGCAATAGAGCAGCAGATCCCGATCCTTGGGGATTTCGCAAAGTCGGCGATTCAACTGGGACAATGGGATATTCTTCGCCCCTTGAATATGTCCTCCCTTGAACTCTCCGGGTTCGCGTACGTCGATAAGAACCGTTTGCTTGGACCCCTCAAGCTCTTGTTTGAAATTTGCCGCACTAAGCGTCTTTAGCCCCTTCGTCGGACCGAATCGGAAATAAAAAAATGCGAGTACCAGAACGACGAGAATGATATTCACCCAAAGGTCGCTGTTCAACTGAAAAGTCCTCCTTTCGCCTTGGCTTTTATGCGCACCGGTTGCCTTCTCCGGTATATAGCTTTCGGAAGCCGCGTCGTCTGAGGATTCGCGCGGCGGATCTTCGCTCATAATCGCGATCCGCGATGATGAGAACGGAATCCTCCGGCGACAACGCCTTCTTCCAAAGCACCGGAAGACGGCCTAAAGATATGTTAATGGAGCCATTCACGTAGCTTGCTTCATAGTCCATGGCATCGCGAACGTTCAACAGTTCATTTCAGAATTCCGGTCGATGGCTTCTTTCCATGTTTGGGAATCCACCCAATTTAGCCCTTTAGCCGGCCAAATTCGGCAGAGTCCCCAAGTAGCCAGAACAAGAACGACCAGAGCAAACACGATCGCCACGTTCCTCCTCCTTTATTCGTTTATTCGCGGACCAACTCATCCGTCCAGTTATTGAGACCGCCTGTCATGTTTACGACGTTGTATCCCTGTTCGCTAAGCAGTTCGCATGCAAGACCGCTACGGTTGCCGCTTCTGCAAATGACGATGGTTTCGCGCTTGGGGTCCAGTTCATTGCGACGTTCGCCCAGTTGACCGAGGGGAATATGTTTGGCTCCGGCCACGTGGCCTTCCGCCCATTCCGCCGGTTCGCGTACATCCAGCAACATCAGAGGTTCCCCTGATTTCAGACGGGCTGCAACTTCTTGCGGAGTAATTTGCTTGGGAATCTTGAATGCCATGTTTTTCTCTCCTTCAGATTGTTATTTGTTGCGTTAGCGGCTTTTAACCAGAAGCTCTACAGCTTCCTTGACCATCTTTCCCGTATCGTTACCGGCAGCCTGTTCCGCCAGGATGCATTGCTGCAAATTTTCCGCAACGATCTGAGCGATTGCCTTGTCCGATGCGTTGCGAACGGCGGACAACTGTGCCACAACTTCTTTGCAGGACTTTCCTTCCTCCATCAAACGCAGCACCCCGCGGACTTGTCCTTCGATTCTGCGCAGCCGGGTTTTGATTTCGTCCGTGTATTCGTAGTTCATGTTCAACATCTCCTTATACGTGTATGGGTATAGTATAAAGAAAAAAATAGTAAGATCATACACGCTTGTTCAAATGAATAAGTTTACTTTTCCGTTCGCGGCGTCACCCAGATATGCGGCTACTCCTGCATACTCCAGACCATCGATCAATTCTTCCTGTTTCAGACCGAGCAAGTCCATAGTCATCGTACAAGCGACTAACTTCACGCCTTGTTCTTGAGCCAGTTCAATCAGCTCGGGCAACGACAATGCTTTGTGCTTTTTCATCACATATTTGATCATCTGGGGTCCCAGGCCGCCGAAGTTCATTTTCGCCAAGCCCAACTTCTTCGCGCCGCGCGGCATCATCCATCCGAAAGCTTTTTCAAGCAAGCCTTTGTTCGTTTTGATCGGTTCGTCGCGGCGAAGCGCGTTTAATCCCCAGAACGTGAAGAAGATCGTCACTTCGTGATCATACGCCGCAGCTCCGTTCGCAATGATGAATGCCGCAATGGCTTTATCCAAATCGCCGCTAAAGAGCACGATTGTCGTTTTATTTTTTGCCATTTCCAACGTCACATACCTTCTCTCTCATGAATTTTACTTATACCCCTATAGGTATAATAAAGATCAATAAAAAAGATTGCAACCCTTTTGCCGCGGCAAATACTTGCAGATACGATTTATCATTCACAAAATCGACGACCACACTTTAATGGCCGTGAGTACGATCAGGACGACCAAACCATATCGAAGCACCTTCACGTTGATTTTCGAACTGACCATCGTGCCGATCGGTGCTCCGATCAAACTGCCGGTGACGGTATATACCGTCGCCAACAGAGGGATATCGCCGCCCATGATTTTCCCGATGACGCCTCCGATGGCCGAAATGAAAACGATCGCGAGCGAGGACGCAATCGTTGTGCGCGTGGGAATTTTGAGAACGGTGAGCATAATGGGAATTAAGATAAACGCGCCGCCGGCCCCCACTATTCCGGAAACGATGCCTACTACAAATGCCGCAGTAATGGCGATGATTTTGTTGAAACGGAGGTCGTCCGTTTCCTGTTGGTTCCCCCGGTTGGGAATGAGCATCAACACGACGGCCAGTACCGCAAGGATGCCGTAAATCAGGTTGATGACATCCCCGTTCAATATACCCGAAACAAAGCCGCCGACCAGGCTGCCGGCAAGAATGCTGCTCCCCATGTAAAGGACCAACTGTTTATTAACGACGCCCGTTCCTCCCTTTTTGCTTTTTTTCCGGAACGCGATAACACCCGCAAGTGAAGCGAAAAAGACTTGGAACATGCTGATGGAGGAAACTTCGTGGGCGGTAAAGTGTGCCGCACCGAAAAGGGATGGAATATACAGTAGGAGGGGATAATTAATAATCGCGCCGCCAATACCGAGCAACCCCGAAAAGAAAGAGCCGAGCAGACCGATGAGCACCATGATAATGAGCAGTAAGAAATCCATGACACCCTCCTGTCGAAAAGTTATCTTTTAAGGCGTGACATCAAGGTGAATACAGGTTATAATTAAATCCAAGTAAAATCATCAGAAAAAAAGGTGATCCGCTTGCTTCAACAATTAAAAAGCCTTTTCGAAGATAAATGCCCGTTGTGCAATCAGAAGCTGCAAGCGAAAAACGACATGGCATGCACCACAAAAACTTGCCCCCGAGGCCATTATACCGAAGAAAGTTATTGTTCCCTCGGCGTCACCATCGTATATGACGAGTTAAAATAAGCGGGCCCTTCCGGGTCCCGCTTATTTTTTAGGATTTGCGAACGTAAAATTTATAAACGCCATCTTCTTCGACATGCTGAATGAGTTCGTGTTTTGTTTGTTTGACCCACGCCTGAAAATCATTCACGGAGCCTTTGTCCGTAGACAGAACCTCCATGACTTGACCCGTCTGTAGGCCATCCAACGCTTTCTTCGCCTTGACGATCGGCATCGGGCACGCCATACCTTTCGTATCCACCGTGATATCTGTATTCATATTCATGTTCCTCCTTTATTTATCATGCACCGCGCAGCGGTTCGGACCGATTTCCATCTCGCTCTGCTCGTTTTCGTTCGGTGTAATCTTACCCATGTTCGTTTGGCGAATCTCCTGATAGGCGTTCGGTTGAGGAGGCAAATTCACGGTTACCGTCCGCCGGAACGTCTCCTCGTCCTGAATGTTCAAGCCCGGATTGTCGCGGTACAGATCCGACAAACGGGCCATGACGCGGCCGCCTTCTCCCAGCTCCGTCACTTTGCCGAAATGGGCCGGCAGTACGATCAAATCCTGAGCCAAGCCTTTGTAACGGTTATACAAGGTGTTGCGAAGATCGCCAACCCAGTCCTCTGCTTTGCCAGCCAAGTCCGGGCGGCCGATCGATTCGATGAACAGGATATCGCCCGTAAGCAGATATTCATCATCTACGATAAACGACGTGCTGCCGATGGTGTGACCCGGCGAGTAAATGGGTTGAATTTTGATCTTCGTATTGCCAACCGTGATGTCACGGCCTTCTTCCAGTTTCTCATATGGGAACGTTACTTCTGTCGCGTCCTTGGGCGGCAGCCAGTACGTTGCGCCTGTTTGCTCCGCCAATTTGCGCCCGCCGGAAATGTGGTCCGCGTGCAAGTGCGTGTCCAGCGTGTGTTTAATGGTTGCTCCCTGTTCCTTGGCGAAGCGTTCGAATACATCCGTCATCCGGAGCGTATCGACCACAGCCGCTTCACCGCTGGAAATCACCATGTAGGAGAGGCAACCTTTACCGATCCGCACGAATTGGTACAGGGAGCCGCCGTCTTTCAAATCCCCGATTTTTACCGGCTCCAGATGCTCGCTCCAAGATTTCATGCCGCCTTCCAGATAAGACACGTTCGTTCTTCCAGCCTCGACCAGTTGTTCCGCCACGAATTTGGACGAGCCTTCCTTGGCGCATACCACCAGCAAGCGTTTGTCGCTTGGGATTTGTTCTAACGCTTGATCCACGCTGTCAAGCAAATCGAAATACGGAATGTTGATGACCTCGACGCTTTCCCCTTCGATTTTCCAATCGTCAAAATCGCTTTGGTTGCGCACATCAAGAATAAAGAACCCTTCTTTGTTCAGGACGATTTTCGTCAGTTCTCCCGCTGTCATCGGGCGGAGTCTGCTTGCAGTAGTCAATGTTGTTTCCCCCTTTGATGAATTAGAACGTCAAGGACACGTTTGCGTCCTTCGCGAAATTCAAGAACGTGACGGCTCCGCCGACTTCGATTCCTTCAATAAAATCCTCTTTCTTCAGGTTCATGACGTCCATCGTCATTTGGCAGGCGATGATTTTCACGCCCATTTCCTGCGCCATGTTCACCAGTTCCGGAATGGAAGGAATGTTGGCGTTCTTGAAGCCTTCCGCGAAATGCTCTTTGCCTGCGGGCAGCGGAAGCTGGTGATGCGCCTGCTTGTGGATCAGGTTCAGTCCTTCGAAGGTGAAGAAGATCGCCACCTCGGCATCCGTTGCCGCAGATGCGGTCGCGATGTTGAAGACCTTGTAGGCATCGAACAGTCCGCCGTTGCTTGCGATAATCGCTACTTTCGTGCTCATTTGGAATGACCTCCTTGGTCGATGATTAGATTTGAAAGTCCTTTTCCGTCGGGCCGGACCACCCACACATGCCAGGCTCCACGTTCTTCACGTTCTTGAAGCCTTTCTCGGCCAGCAATTGGCAAGCAAGATCGCTGCGTGTTCCCGTACGGCATACTACGTGAATGTCATCATCCGGATTGAGCTCGCCGAGGCGCTCTTCCAGCTCCCCAAGCGGAATGGAGACGGCCCCGGGTATGCGGTTAAACGCGTATTCGGCAGGCTCGCGAACATCGAGCACGGTTACGCTGCCCAGCTTTTTCTCCAGATCTTCATTGGTCACGGTGTGAGGATATTTCTTTTCTTCCTTGATCTCATCCGCGCTCGATTTACGGATGAAGTGCCTGAGCACGTCGCCCTCCTGAATCGTACCCAAATATTGATGGCCGGTATTCTTGGCCCAGCCTTGTATATCAGCCAGTGAACCTTTATCGGTTGCCTGAACCTCGATGACCTGCCCGGATTGCAGCTGATCCATCGCTTTTTTGGTTTTGACGATTGGCATCGGACAGGCCAAACCTTTGCAATCAAGCGTCTGATCGGCTTTGATTTCTGGATGTGCAGTCAAATCGTAACCCTCCTATATTGGTGGTTTTCCGGGGCCTACCTATCCTGTTCGAGTTTACCCAAATGACTTCAAACTCATTATTACGTATACCCCTATACGTATAATAATCGAGTAATGTATTGTTGTCAACTTTGGATTAACTGGGACTCAAGAGATATAAGGATTATAGTTATGAAACCAATATAAAAACAAAAAAACTGACTTTACCAGCTTGCATCCAGAGTTCACTAATTTCTGGAATTGATTTCTGCGTATTAGTTATGTACTCGGGCATTTGTGGACCTAGACGAACATCAGGAGGATTGCCGCTATGAATTATGCTGTTTTTCAATTTATTAACGATTTGTCGGGACATCTTATTTGGCTCGATTCGATTATGATACTTGTAAGCAAATACGGTTTGGAGTTATTTGCTATATGGCTTGGATTCGTGTGGGTACTTGGCGATGATCGATGGAGACATATTGTTGTGCAGTCGGGGTTCGCTGGGATGCTGGCTTTGTTTCTGAATTATGTGATTGCCCAGTTCTATTTTGAGTCTCGGCCGTTTGTAAGCCATTCGGTTCATTTACTGTTCCCTCACGCAGCGGATGCTTCCTTTCCAAGCGATCATACATCGGGGGCATTCACACTTGCATTAATGGTACTTATTTGTAAACGCTGGTCCGGATGGTGAGGCTACAGTATGTTGGCTTTAGAGGTTCCAACAGGGAATTCGCGAGTATATGTTGGCCATCATTATCCGGGAGATGTGATAGCGTCCATCGTAGTAGCTTTTTTTAGCAAGCCTATTGCTTCAAAGCCGTTGGAGTCGCTTTCTACTTTTATAATAGAAAATGTTCAAAAATCTGGGTATCGAAGACCAGTCCTGAATCCGTGATAAAGGTTCTTTGAAAATTAAAGATAATTAAAGGAAAAAGCACCCCCGGTAAAGAAATTAAAAGAAAATCATAACTTTTCCAACTTCACCTGAGAGGTGCTCTATGAAGATCCAATTTGTCCGCTCGAAAGAGCTAATTCTCTCTACTCACGCCGGTTTAGCAACCGTTGGTGCGCTGCTTGCACATACCGGACTTAGAAAGCGACTTAACCATACAAAAATTAAAGGAATGGAGACACCAATTCATTCCCACGCCGATGTCATGAAGAGCTACCTAGGCTTGCTCTGCCAAGGCAAGAGCGACTTTGACCATATTGAGCCATTCCGAAAGGATGACGTATTCTCGATTTGTCTGCAGCTTCAAAAAGTCCCTTCCAGCCCGACCCTTCGTCAGCGGCTGGATGCCGCGGCGCAAACACCGGAATGGAATCGGATTTTGCTTGAGGAATCCGCTGATCTCATTCGCAAGGTAAAGGCTCCATTAACAGGGCTGACAGCAGGTGAAAAGGCTTATGCGCCGCTGGATATCGACGTATCTCCTTTTGACAATTCCGGCACAAAGAAAGAAGGCGTATCTCGTACTTACAAAGGGACTGACGGCTATGCTCCCATCTTTGCCTACCTGGGCCAAGAAGGCTATGGCGTTAATGTGGAACTGCGTGAGGGCAGTGTGCATTGCCAGAAGGGAACAGCCGCATTTTTAGAACAGAGCATCGCATACGCCAAACGTGCAACGGACCTGCCGCTGCTCATTCGCATGGACGCTGGAAACGACAGCGCCGAAAATTTGCATGTTTGTCATCGCGAGAAAGCCGACTATATCATCAAGGCCAATCTCCGCAGAGAACCGAAGGAAATGTGGCTGCGCATTGCGGAAACGACGGGAATCGCCTGCCAGCAGCGCGAAGGAAAAGTCGAATATATCGGCGCGATAGAATTTCGCGAAAAGGGATTCGACCGCCCCCTTCGCCAAGTGTTCCACGTCATTCATCGAACGATTGATCGGGATGGACAAGTGTTGCTGTTCCCGGAAATTGAAGTCAGTGTCTATTGGACTTCACTTCGCTGTGCGCCTTCTCGAGTGATTGAACTCTACCGCGATCATGGTACGAGCGAGCAGTTTCACAGTGAAATCAAAACCGACTTGGACCTGGAGCGCCTGCCAGCCGGGAAGTTTGCAACCAACGATTTAGTGCTGCATGCTGGCCTGTTTGCTTACAATCTCCTTCGGATGATCGGTCAGGAGAGTCTGCGCGAGAATGATTCGCCGATCCGAAACAACGTGCAACGCCGCCGAATTCGCACGGTCATTCAGAACATCATTTATATGGCGGCAAGATTGGTACAACATGCGCGAGGCATCCAATTTAATTTTGGCTGCAACAGTCCATGGTTCCCCGTGATTAGCCGCATCTACCGAGCGTTTACCTGACATATTGGACTTACATACTTGGTCATACGGCCTTGTTTCCCAAGGTCTGTTTCGTTGTCCGCCGAATCAGAATATGGCCATTGAAAATAACGGTCATCTGTCCCAATTATCTCGATTTTACAACAATATCCACATTTTCCTCTGAGCGAAGTTAGACGTCACGGATTCAGGACCAGTTTACATCTAGTCGATTGTTTCCGTCTTGTTTCTACCAGACCAAATTTCCCCATTTTTGAAGGCAGGGTCTAATGCAGTAAAGCGGTAGCCCTAAAAAGGTTACCGCTTTTACTTTGTTGTATTCCGACAAGATCGTCGTCTTTAAGGGGCAAAGGAATGATTCATGCGAGCTACAATTTGTTTTACCAAAGATGTCGCTGTACTTTTGGGATTCGCAATCAATGTCTGTCCAAGAACCTTTGGGTTTACAGAAGAAAACCCCTAGCTTCGTGAAAATCAATATACCACGATGGTTGGAATTCCGCCGCTATCGCTAACCGAAAAAAAGCAGCCGGTAGCGGTGAAGTTACCCCCGTCAAGTAGACAGCTATAAAAGAAGCGCACTAAGCAGCCTTAGTTCGGTACTCCACCGGACTAAGGTTATTTAGTTTCTTTTGGAATCGTTGGTGGTTGTAGAAGCGGATATAGCGGTGGATTTCATCCACAAGCTGCTTCCTGCTGGTGAAGCGGTGGAGCCGGAGCGATTCACTCTTGAAATGGCCGAAGAAGCTTTCCATGCTGGCATTATCGTGACAATTCCCTTTTCGTGACATGCTGGCTTGAATCCCATGTCGTTTTAACAGCAAGCTGTAGGGCTTGGACGTATACTGGAAGCCGCGGTCGCTGTGCAGGAGAAGGCCCCGAGTCTTTCGGTTGCGAATCGCTTTCTTCACCGTATCCAGCACAAGACGAATGTCGTTACGCGCGCCAATCTTGTAGGCAATCACTTCGTTGTTATACAAATCGTAGATCGTCGAAAGGTACAAGAACGATTGGCCAAAGGGGAGGTATGTAATATCCGTGACCCATTTCTCAAGCGGACGTGTCGCCTGGAACTGGCGGTTTAGGACGTTGTCTGAGATCACGTACACCGCCTCTTTTGCTGCGAAATACGGCCGCTTACGCCGAATCACCGAGCGAATGCCCAGTTCCTTCATAAGCCGGTAAACGCGTTTGTGGTTGACCTGGATGCCGTAGAACTTCCTCAGCCAAGTACGTGTGCGCAAGTAACCATAGATCCCGCGTGTCCGCTTTCGGCATTCCATAATCTTAATCTTGAGCTGTTCATTCTCCTGTTGACGAGCTGTCAGCCTTCCCTTGCGGCTACGCCATTTGTAGTAACCGCTTCGAGAGACACCAGCCAGTTGACAGAGCAAAGCGACCGCATAGCGTTGCGCTAGCTCCTCAATGATTACGAACGCTTGCTGTCGCCGTCTGCTCGCCCCCTTTGCAGTGCCCATAACTTTTTTAGATATTCATTCTCCGCACGTAACCGATAAAGCTCCGCTTCCACGCTTTCTTCTCTGGTTCTAGGCCTGCCCTTTAAAGGTCCTGTTGCCTTCCCGCGTTTCTCCTCAAGCCCCTGCGCACCTTCTTCCTGATACCGTCTCTCCCAAAGCTGCAGCATAGATCGGTGAATCCCCAGTTCCTTCGCCACCGTCGTTGCGCTCATGCCCTTTTTTAGATACATATCTACGGCTTTCTGCTTAAATTCCGCTGAGTACGTTTTCCGAATTCCACCCATGAAAAAATCCCCTCCATGTAGACTGTAGTGCCGTTCTTTAGCACTTGTCTACTCGAAGGGGATAATATCACGGCGACGTGACGCTTCATTTTGTTTGCGTTGGAAAGTCCGATTCAAATCAGGAATCTCCCTAATACGCCGCTTATAAGCATTATTACAATATTTTCCATAATAACCTGCCACTACCCTAACTGCGCTCCCTTTTACTCGGCCTCGCAAAATCGACATTTGTACGGTCCTTTGTTATCGAACGAACGGCGAATACGCTTTCAAACAGCTGTAAATAAATGATTTTTTTCTACGCTAAAAATACGAAAAATCCGGTTTTTCCAACTCTAAGGGATTCTGATTTTTTCAGGTTTCCAAAAAAAGTTAACCTTTTTCGAGAGCTCTTACAAAAGCGTTCACGTTACCTAAACAGCAAGCCCCTTGCGGGTTGTTTACCTCACATCCACAGCGCCCAGCCCGAACATGAGCTTTAATTTGGTCAGTTGGTTGTTGGTCGGTTTCTATTGCTTGACTGAGACGCTCTCTCGTCCAATTGAAACAATAACATACAGGCACGCCCATGCTCGGATTCTTTTGGTACACAGGCACTTTCAAGTCGTCCTCGGCAAATGATTGCGAATGATTCCCGCTAAAATAGACGGTAGAGCAAGCAGAGTTCGAACAAAATACATAAGAGTTATCGGGTTCAATGGTTTCTAAAGCAGAAGCTTTAAGCAGGGACTTAAGCGTTATGAGTTGCACGTTCTTACCTCTTGTACCGCAGGAAGGGCACTCCTTCTTAGCGACACCTTCATGATTGGATGATGTACAGCAATCCATTCTAAACCACTCCTCTTGTAGACGTAAATGGGCCTAAGGGTGAGGATATATTTTTTCTTTTCTCATTTAATCCTGCCCATGGAGTAATGACAATGTTTAGTCTACAACTTTACATTCCCGTTCAAATTTACCGTCCTTCGGCTAGAAACTTTTCGATACGCGACTTAATCGCATCCCGAACCGCTCGAAATTGGCTCATGATTTCTTCCTCGGTGCCGGTCGCCTTGGCCGGATCATCGAACCCCCAATGCCACTTCACGACGTTTTTATTCGAAATCACCGGACAATGTTCGTCTGCATGGCCACATAACGTAATCACATAGTCAGCCCGATTCAAAATCTCCGGATCGATAACATCCGATGTATGGCCGCTAATATCGACGCCAGCTTCCTTCATCACCTGGACGGCACGGGGATTCAGCCCATGTGCCTCCAACCCGGCGCTTTTTACTTCGTAGCGATCATTACCGAGCGCCTTCAACCAGCCATCCGCCATTTGGCTGCGGCAAGAGTTTCCCGTACAAAGAAAATAAACGAGTTTTTTGTTATCTGACATGGTGAATCCTCCTGTTTATGTTAAGCTGCTTGCTTTGAAAAATACTTCCGCTGGAATCGGAGCGCGACGTTGACTAAGGCAATCATCACAGGGACTTCCACAAGAGGACCGATGACGGCCGCAAATGCTGCGCCGGAATGAATACCAAACACCCCGACGGCAACGGCAATCGCCAGCTCGAAGTTATTCCCCGAGGCGGTAAATGCCAGTGTAGAGGTGACCGGATACCCAGCCCCGGCTTTTTTGCCCATGAAAAACGAAATCAAGAACATGACGACAAAGTAAATCAAGAGCGGAATCGCGATCCTCACGACATCGAAAGGCAATTGAATAATCATTTCGCCTTTCAGCGAGAACATGACGATGATCGTAAACAATAACGCGATCAGTGTAATGGGACTGATTTTCGGAATAAAGACGGTTTCGTACCAGGACCGCCCTTTTACTTTTACAAGCGAATAGCGAGTAATCATTCCGGCCAGAAACGGTATCCCTAAATAAATAAACACGCTCTTGGCGACTTCGGCCATCGTAATGTCAACAACGACGCCCTCCAACCCGAACCGTCCCGGCAAAATCGTAACAAAGATATAGGTGTAGGCAGAGTAAAACAAAACTTGAAAGATCGAGTTGAAAGCAACGAGTCCCGCCGCGTACTCGGCATCCCCTCTGCACAAATCGTTCCAAACGATAACCATTGCAATACAGCGAGCTAAACCGATCATAATCAGCCCAACCATATATTCCGGATAGCCTTGGAGAAAAATAATAGCCAAGAAAAACATTAAGATCGGGCCGATAAGCCAGTTTTGAATCAATGAAATGGTTAACACTCTGCCATTTCGAAAGACACGGCCGATTTCTTCGTATCGTACTTTCGCCAGCGGCGGATACATCATTAAAATGAGACCAAGCGCAATCGGTATCGATGTGGTTCCAACTTGAAACTCATTCAAACCGGCGACAAAGTTAGGAAATACGTAACCCAAGCCAATTCCTATCGCCATCGCAACAAAAATCCATAACGTCAAATAGCGGTCCAGAAATGAGAGTTGCTTTTTCTCTTGTTTACTCACTTGCTGTACACCCCTTTTACTCGCATGTAACCGTCAGTCCTTGTTGCTCCAATTTCCGCAGTTCCTCGGATAGATCAGGCAAATGGGACAGAGCATAACCAATTTCCTCTACCCGCTTCTCATTGATGGAGTAGAACACCCATTGCCCCTTTCGCGTTTCGCGGACCAGTTCAGCCGTTTTTAGACGGCTTACATGTTTAGAAATGGCTGGCTGGGAAATGTTAAAGATGGGAACCAGTTCACACACGCAGCAATCGCGAATACGGAGCAAAGAAAGGATTTTCAGCCTTGTCGGATCGGCAAGAGCTTTCAGAATATCCGCTATCTTTTCAAACTCCATTGTCATGATTATCACCCCACACCAAAAACTATATAACCATATTGTTATTTATATATAAAAAAAGGTCAATACCGAAATTTCCGTCCCCCCCTCTCAACCCATTTCCTGAGATAAAGGCAAAATTAATACTTGCAAATTGCAAATAAATGCGATATAACTGTTTCATGAGGTGAAGCACCGTGGAAAATGTACGCGAATTATTTCAAATCATGACTCGTCGCTTTGGCTTTCTGAATAAAAACTGCTGTTCTGCCGGTGGCTGCGACATTTCCTTAATTCAAAGCCATATCCTTTACGAAATTGATCGCCAGCACAAGCCTTCCATCCAGCAAGTAGCAGAGGCATTAGGGACTGATATCACGACATTCAGCCGACAAGTCCAATCGTTAATCAAGATGAAATTAGTGAAAAAAACGCCCGATCCAGACGACCGGAGGATAAATCTACTTTCCCTAACGACGGAAGGCAAGTATGTTGCGGCGTCGATTGACCAACAAATGAACGACTATTTAAACGAAATCTTTTCGCACATGAACGATTTTGAAAAAGATACCGTCATTCGCTCGATCAAGCTATTAAACGAAACGATGGCGAAATCCGGCCAATGCTGTTCAACCCCTTCTTGTGGGTGATCTTTTTTTCTACAATAATTGCAATTTGCAAATAATTCGAGGGGGATTGGAATGTCAGCGATTTTCGATGCAATCGTTATCGGGGGTGGGCAAGCCGGTCTTGCTTCCGGATATTACTTGAAGAAGAACGAACTGCAATTTTGATCCTGGAAGCAAGCGAACAGGCAACCAGTTCTTGGCCACATTATTACGATAGTCTAAAGCTGTTTTCGCCATCTCGGTTATCATCATTGCCGGGCATGAAGATACCCGGAACTGCAACCCACTACCCATTACGAAACGAGGTGATCCAGTATCTAAAGTCGTATGCCCAGCGCTTTGACTACCGATCCGGACCAACCAGAAGGTTGTTGCCGTGGAGAAAAGCGAGTACGGTTTTACGATCCGAAAGGCAGCAGGAGACGAATATGAGACGCGAACGATCATCAATGCGACAGGCTCCTTTCATAATCCCTATACGCCGAACATCAGCGGAAAGGAAGTCTTTCAAGGAGAAGTCCTTCACTCTTCCGCGTACCGCAATCCGGATTGTTACCGGGGGCAACGAGTGGTCGTCGTCGGGCGCGGAAATTCTGCGGTTCAAATTGCAATAGAGCTTGCCGACAGCAGCCATACATTGCTCGCCGTTCTTCGGCCCGTTCAGCTTACGAAAACAAAAGTATTGGGAATTAACCTGCACTTTTGGATCAGAGCCGTCGGCTTGGATACCTTTCCATTCTGGCGATTTGGCAAAAAGCCTCCAAGTCCGAGTTCCGTTGCCGATTTAGCCGATTACCGAGCAAGATTAACGGCTGGGAAGCCGGATCAACGGGCTATGTTTGCCTCTTCTTACTCCGAGGGCGTCGTCTGGCCAGACGAAACCAAAGAACCGGTACAAACCGTCATCTTTGGACCGGGTATCGTCCCGATCTGTCTTCCCTTCATCCCATCGGGGCGCTTGACGCCGAAGGGAAACCGTTACAGACAGCAGGAATCAGCCTTTCCGTTCCGGGACTGTATTATGTCGGTTTGGAAGGACAGCGTTCCTTGCTTCCGCCACATTAAGGGGGAGGGGCCGGACGCGAAATATGTTGTTCGCAAGTTACGGCGTTACGTGAAAAATCACCTTTAGGAAGGCTAGTTCCCATGAACTTGAATTGGTTCGCCGCGGAGTACCTTATGAAACAGGAACAGCGTGAAATAGAGCGCTCGGCACGGGAAGCCTGGAAATGGCAAAATCCCAAGGAGTTATCAAGCCGGTTCCTTTGGAGACGGCAACTCACGATAGCAAACACAGCAGCTTGTTGCACCCCTAGCTGCTGCTGATTTGATAAAAAAGTTGAAGGAGAGATAGTTCATGAATCAAGTAACGAACGATCAAATTCGCCAAAATGTACGCAGCTGGTATAAAGAAATCGCCTTGCAAGAAGTGGAGTCGGGTTCGTGCTGCTCGCCAGCTTCAAGCTGCCGTGGATCGGCAAATGACGTTTCTTCGCAGTTGGGCTATTCATCCGAAGAATTAACCACTGTGCCGGACGGTGCCAATCTTGGCCTCGGTTGCGGCAATCCGCAAGCCATCGCGGAGCTTAAACCGGGAGAAGTAGTATTGGACCTCGGTAGCGGCGGCGGTTTCGATTGTTTTCTGGCGTCTCGGCAAGTCGGGGAAACGGGCCATGTGATCGGGGTCGATATGACGCCGGAAATGGTGAGTCGCGCCCGCAACAATGCCGTCAAAGGCGGGTTCACGAACACGGATTTTCGGCTAGGGGAAATCGAGCATTTACCGATCCCGGATCAAACGGTGGATGTTATCATTTCCAACTGCGTCATCAATCTTTCGCCGGATAAACTGCAAGTGTTTGATGAAGCATTCCGCGTCCTGCGCTCCGGTGGGCGTCTGGCCGTTTCCGATGTCGTGATGACGGCAGAGCTTCCTGCGGAAATCAAAAACGACTTGGATGTTTTTTATTCGGGGTGCATATCGGGGGCTTCGTCCGTTGACGAACTGAAGACGATGCTAACGCAAAGTGGATTTAAGGATGTGGTGGTCGAACTGAAAGAGGAATCCAGGGCGTTTATTAAAGATTGGGTTCCTGGGTCGAAGGTGGAAGATTGCATTGCCTCTGCCGTTATAAAAGGAGTTAAACCATAACCCAATCGGCACAGCTATAGATCATAAGTAAAGCAAAGCAGTTCTATCGTTGTTTGGATAGAACTGCTTTTATTTGGTTAGCTCGCCATTGCCCGGCATGTCTTTACACAGGAGAAGCAGGCTTCAGCACACCGCATACGTATTACAAATGACTTTTCCGTAAAGCCAATCTAACTGCTACATAGGAGACAACACCTACTGCGGATACCGTTCCGATAAACGTCAAAAAAGGAGATACCGCCAAAGTCCGCCTAGTCAATAACTTGAAAAGCGACGACCATCCGATGCATCTACACAGGCACCTCTTCCAAGTAATAAACAAGAACGGGAAACCGTTTGAAGGGTCCCCCGTTATTAAGGATACGTTGAATTTGAAGCCGGGCGAAGAATACGTTGTTGCATTTGAAGCAGATAATCAAGGGAACTGGATGTTCCATTTTCACGATCTTCATCATGCTTCGTCTGGTATGGTAACGGAATTAAAATATACAGACTATAAGACTGATTTTGTTGCAGACCCGAATGCAAGAAATAAACCAGAGTAATACAAAAATAAAAAATGAGCGCTTACCCGTAACCTGGCCAATTCGTCACATCGGCTCCATTGCGCCATTTTGGGCGTTGGTTCTTGATTTCGCTATTTTTGTGCCGACAGGGAGGAATCTTGTTGCGAAGAATCAGAAAGACTCGGCCTGCCGAACAACACCTGTTTATCCGAATCAAACAAGTCGCGGTAGACGACCTGTTCTCTACTGGAGGAAGCGTCCACTACTTTGCCGTCTCCCGCATAAATGCCGACATGCGTAATATCCATGAATCTGCCATTACGCTCGTAGCTCCAAAAAACAAGGTCGCCCGGAACCAAATCCGCCGCGCTTACGGTCAGGCCATCCTCCACGCAAAATCTGGCCTGCTCAGCTGCGGTTCGCGGCAAGCTAATACCTAGCTGATGATAAACCCATTGGATGAGATAGCTGCAATCCGTATAGTTATCCTGTCCAGCCTTCGGTTGGCTGTACGGATCGCCTAGACGAGTCAGCGCCAACTTGACGGCTTCACTGCCCAATTCGCCTTCGGGCAATTGCTGTTGAACCAAATCAAGCTGCTCCGGCGTCAAACCAACATCCGCATCTTTACCAAGTATCGCAAACATAAGCGGGCGAAACTCCTCGGACAGCATCTCCTTCATTAATTCCATCTGTTCATTTGTAAAGCGATACATATCTGCCTGTTGTTCCGCAGTATGGCTAGCGATCGTAATATGCAAAATACGTTCATACCAGGTAATTGTCTCTTCGCTTGTACTCCCGTCCTCATGTTCTTCCATAACCGTTTCCTTATGTTCTATCGTCTCAACACGAGATTCCAGCGAATTCATATCCCAAAACACCGATCGAATGATACCGATTCTTGTTGCATCAAGCGTAGCCACATCCATTCCGTTTTCCGCATCCATGACGGTCTTCACGGCAAAGACGGCGATAATGTCCATCCAGTTATCGATCCGCGTATTGTCCGCGCTGCCAGGATAATGATATTCCACCCGGTCTACATTGCCAGCGGATCGCTGCATATCTACCAGTCGGGCGGCGAATTCATCGTCTATTTCCTGAACGATTCGGGTAAGCGGCTTTACATCGGCATCCGTATTTTCACCAGACACAAAGATACCGAACGGAGAGGAAATGACAGAGGCTACCGCCATGATAATGCACAAAACTACAATTACCGAACCGCTGATCCCCAAAAGCGCCGTCAATCCCTTGACAAGAAAGGCGGTGGCTCTTACAACCATTTTAACGATAAGGCGATTCAATCTCGCGCCTGCTCGCGCGGTTTGAACGGACCGGCGGGCAGACATCGCCATCTGCGCAGCCCGCTGAGCTTCCTTGACGGCATTCATTCTCCCTTCAGTTTGAGCATCCGAATAATTGTTAGCGTGATCTAACCGATGCCCATTTTTTATAAATGTCGCTAACGTCTTGAAATTTTGCGCTTTCCGTTTGATCGTATGACCTGATTGTTTCATTATAGTAGACGGGACTCGGGTTAACGGATTCACGCGTCCATTTGCTGAATGAGATACCGCGGCGGAGAATGTTTCCTTCTTCCCGACCGGTTTTAGAGGGCCGATATCCCGTTTTCGCACCCGCTCAGGAGATCTGCTTGTTCTAGAACGATACAGAAGCCGGGCATTGACCCGGCTCTGTATAAAACGTTGTTTTCCTGGATGCAAGCCAGAAGACAAGACGTATTTTCCATCAACCGGCTTACGAAGATGTATCCTACGGTCAAGTCGCGGTGTACGCGCAATCGAAGACTCCGTATTAGCATCAATTGGGTTCTGACTTGTGACAGAATTACCATCTGGAAACGGCTTCCTTTTTAGAATGTGCCGAATCAATCTCTTGTTGATAAGCACACTCATCCCCATTTGGGCACGTATCGTTTTTTTCGTAGCCGCTGCGGACTGGCGCTGCGCATATTCAACTGGAGTCTGGGAAGTCGTCTTGTCATGATCAACCTGCCGCTTGGCACGAGCGCTTGAACGCCTTACACGATGCAATACGTTCGGTAATCTGTCCAAACGTTTGATGTCTTTCACAACATTCCTCGTTTTAATTTCCTTCATCGTCCCATTTCACTCCCAATGTCGGCAGCCATTCAGCGAATTTGTTCGGCCAGCCGTTTGATCGTTCTCTCGTGACTTCGGCAATATTCGGGATAACGAAGACGAATCGCTTCAAAAAAGTAGGGAGCATAGCTGCAATCGAATAATTCGTGGGGAGTAGAGTAACGTTCGCTGCCTGCTTCGGTCCAGCCGTTCCACAGATTAAAGGCGAGCCGACACACTCGAATGGTGCTGCCGGTTTGCCAAGGGGCCGAAAGACCCTCGGGCTTAATGCCGCCATTAGAAAAATCATACAAATCGCGGATATGACTTCTGGTTTCTCGGGAAATGCCCAATGTATAGAACAGCGACCGGTGGTAGCCATCGCTGCATTTCCTTTCATCCAGTATCTGAACATAAAACTTCTCGTGTTCCTCATCTCGAAATCGAATCGGATGCATCGTCACATACCCCTTTCATGGAGAATGCAGCGGCTGGTTGCAACCAACCGCTGACTGAACATGGTCCTCTATATAACAGTTCATTTTGGCAGGAAAATCGGACCCTCCGACGAAACGATTAGATGTTTTTCAGCAAGTATTCCATTTGTTTCAAGCCTCTTTGGATAGATTTACGAACCGCCCGCTCATCGACATGTTCGGCTCTGGCAATAGCGACTTTGCTCATGCCTAGGAAATAATGGGCATAAATCCGTCTGGCGGATTTCACCGGCAATTGGCACATAGCTTCATAAAGTTGCTGCCATGAAAGTTTGCGCTCGTAAACCTCCTCCGGTGAAATCGAAAGAAATAAAACATGCTGCTCAATCCCATCGTTGCGATCAAGCGAATAATAGGCCCGATGGCGATACGTTCGCAGTCTGTAGGCGCTTTCTTCCAAGTCGAAGCGGCGTATTTCATGAGCAACTTCTTCATCCACATCAACCCATACATCCGTCTTAAAAAAAGGATACATATCCCGCAAATTCATCTTTTTCATTCAAGTCCCTCCATTTTGGTTTGTTGGCAAACCAAAACAGAAGGGGGAGAACGACAGCCAGCGTTACCTTTTATGCATTTGTGTAATAGCTGAAAAAAACAAAAAAGACCTTGCCGCAGAGCATGCCAACTCTCCATTGCGGCAAAGTCTGAAAATGATATCCATCGTTGATGTGGTAGAAACCGTACTAGTAGGACAGACACATAAAGAGACCGCTGCATGACATTGCAGGCATCTGAGAGCACATAATATCAGCTCCATCTCACATGGCAACACCGCTGCGAGAAGAAAGATAGTCTGTTATTATGTTGGTGCTGTCATACGTTTTTTGTCCAAACGCTCCTTTTTATCTCGAACTCAGCCGGTTATAGGTCATTTGTTCGATGAAATTGAACTTACAAAACGACATTTTTTGGCGCCGTGCATAAACTCCTTTCAAAAGGGGACTTGATACCCTTGCATATAATTGTTATCACCTTTGTTCAAACGATTATCCTCTAAAAAGCATTGGACAATCTCATTAAATCGTTGTGGTTGGCACAAGTTGCTTGGGTTACAGGAATCCTCAATGACTTGTAAACGAGCATTGGACAATAGCCCTGCAGTTTCATTCATTTGCCTGATAACTGAATAGGAATGGTCCCCGGCAATACAAAGCGCGGGCACTTTAATTTGCGGCAAGAACGGGGTGAAATCAATCCCCCTGACCGCCAGGCGCTGTTTATACCATTCTCCAGATCTTTTTTGCAGCATTCCCTTTCGAATTGCACGATAAGCCAAGTCCCACTTATAATAAGTGATCTTCATCGAGCGTAAAAAGAATTCACCTGGCAAATAATACGAAAGCGAACTGATGAGATCGATCATGGAGACGAATTTGCCAAGCATAGTTGTCCTGACATTTGTACTCAAGCTGTCTGAAATAACGATTGCGCTTACTTGGTTTGGATACAAATTCGAGAATTTCTGAGCAATGATTCCACCATAGGAAACGCCAACAATTACAGCTTTTTTAATTCCCAAATACCCCAGGAGGAGACTTAGATCCTCACACTGGGTTTCTATAACTCTTCCAACCGGAACTATCAAATTTCCAGACTGTCCGTTTCCTCTCAGATCAAGGAACACAGTTTGATACGATTGTTTAAAATAATTTTTTTGAATTTCAAACATTTCATGTGTTAGTCCAAGACTATGAATAAAGACGAGGGATGTTCCTCGACCACAAACTTCATAATATAGCGAAGTTCCATTCACTTTCCAAAGTGGCAACATTCCCAACTCCTTTTCGTTAACATCTATTAACTTTTTTCCATTAACTATCTGCTAAAACGTAATTATCTTTCATGAGACGACAAGATATGTTACCCTTCATCTTGATAATAGCAAGCCTCAATATCCGCAATCACCAACACATCCATATGGCGTCCATAACGCAGAATCGGCTTGATTACGGATCGTTTCCATATTTTTTCCCACAAGGTCCGCTTCGATTGCCCGACAATCATCTGCGTACTTTGGATATCGTTGGCTTTATTCAGCAAGAGGTATGGAATCTGCCTTCGGCTCCGGGCAAACAGCATCATAAACTTACCGCCCAACCGCGCTGTCAAGTCTTCCAGCACTTTGATGCGTTTTTTCAACTCATCAGCAACCTCAGCATGATCGTGAACATACGTTACAACCCAGTCGGCCTTCAAACGATAAGCAATTCGAAACCCCCGCCTGATCAAGCGCTCTGCATTGGTGCTTAATGTTACCCCGACGAAGACCGTCTCCTGCTTTCTCCAAGGTCCGCGAAGCGAATCGTTTCTTTCCCAGGCTTCCAATCGTTCGTCCACATCGTCGGCGATTTCCCGTAGCGCCAATTCACGCAAAGCAATCAAATTGCCCGTTCGGAAGAAATGGTTCAAGGCCTGATCCACTTTATCCAGCGCATAGATTTTTCCTTCCCGCATTCGTTGCTGCAGCGTTTTTGGATCGACATCAATGAGCTCGACTTCATCGGCCATGCGCAACACGTGGTCGGGGAGGGTTTCCCGAACTCGCACGCCGGTAATCTGTTCAACCGCATCGTTCAAACTTTCCAAATGCTGTACGTTCATCGTCGAAATAACGGAAATGCCTGCGTTCAAAATATCTACAATATCTTCGAATCTTTTTTTGTTTTTACTGCCGGGCACGTTCGTATGTGCCAGTTCATCCACGAGTACGACTTCCGGATTGCGGCGAATGATGGACTGGACGTCCAGTTCTTCCAGATTCGCTCCACGATACTTCAACTTCGCCCGCGGGATCGTTTGCAGCGAACCGACTTGCGCTAACGTTTCTTTTCGTCCATGCGTTTCGAGAAGTCCAATGACGACGTCAATGCCTTTCTTCTGCAAATCGTTCCCCTCGCGAAGCATCGCATACGTTTTCCCGACCCCGGGGGCGGCGCCGATGAGCACCTTGAATCGTCCTCTCCTGATTTCCCCTATTTTTCGCTCCACTTCCTGATCGCTTAGCCTGCGGTAGCGATCATCCGACCGACCTTCCGTCAGCATTTTGGTCGGCAGTATCCGCTCTCCTTCCTTTTCAGCACGATCCGCAACGAAGTAGATATCCGTATGTCTCGATTTTTTAAGGATGCCGTTTGCAATCGATCCCCGCCACAGCTCCTGCCAGCGATTTTGCTTGGAATGGCCGAGTACAATTCTCGTTGCCTGATGCTGGACTGCGTAATGAGCCAACATGCCGGGGAGCTTCCTTTTGCTTGACAGTGGGAGTTCTTCGAATTTAGCGCCTATTTTTTCGGCCAATTTCACGATGGAACGCTTAAATGCAGTTGCTTCGCGAGACAGCATTTTTTTCGGATGGACAAATGTGACGATCATCAAATCGCCGCCCAACCGTTTGGCGATTTGTTGACCGCGGCGAATATGAATGGACCCGTTCCAGTAATATTGCGCTGCGACAAGAATGCGTTCGGCCGTTCCGGAAGGTCCGGTTAATCCTTGCTCCATGCGGTATTTCTCAAGAGAATCGTTGACGTCTTCCGCCACAAGCCGCAAAGCCAGTTCTCTCAGTTTTCCAAAGTTGCTTCGTTGGAACAACATAGGCGAGGAATCGCCATTGACGTGCCCTTCCTCAAGCCGCTTCAGCATCGTTTCCGGAGATACATCGATCAATTGAATTTCATCCGCCATCTCCAAAGTGTCCGCCGGAACGGTTTCCTCCACCACGACACCAGTCCATTTTCTCGCCAGTTCCGTTGCTCCTTCAAATTCGTACACATTGACGGTCGTGATCACGCTGATTCCATGACCGAGCAAGAATTGGATATCTTCGAGACGAGTTGGAAACCGTGCTCCTTCCCGATTGCGATGGGCAAGCCCGTCGACTAACACCACTTCCGGATTGCGCTTTACCAGCGCCTCGAGGTTCAGGTCTTTGCGTTCTATGCCATCCTTGATCCAGTGAATGCTTGGCACCCGTTCCAGATCTCCGAGCTGCTCCACCGTTTCAGGCCGCTGTCTTGTCGAAACCGCACAAATGACGACATCGATTCCCTGCTGCTTCAAATGCTGACCTTCCTGAAGCATGTGGTACGTTTTACCCGAACCGCTGACCGCGCCGATATAGATTTTGAGCCGACCGCGGTGCAGCTTGGAAATGGAGTACAGGATTTCTTCCGGCGTCTTTCTGCGAAAACTTCCCACTCTTGTTCCCCCTTGCGCAATCTCTATACTAAAATGCGATAACCCCGCCTATTTGGCCATAGGCAGGGCTCGCAGATGATATTTAACTATTTCATAAGTTCGCGCAGCGCGATGTTCAATTTCAACACATTGACTCTTGGATCCCCGAAAATCCCCAAATCCCGTCCTTCGGTATGTTCTTGTACCAGTTTCTCGAGCTCGCTCGAAGACAAACCGGTCAACTTGCTGATACGCGGAATTTGCACGTTGGCGGATTCTGGCGTAATATGGGGATCCAGCCCTGAACCGGAGTTCGTGATCAAGGCAATCGGCAATTGGCTAACAGGAACGTCCGGATTGTTTGCCTTCCACGCTTCAACGGATTCCTCCGTCCTTTTCAGCAAGTCCGGGTTCGATGGCCCGTAATTGTTGGAACCGGAGGCTTCCGCTTTGTATTCAATGCTGGAGACCCGGCCTTGAAAATATTTTGGATCGGTAAAGTTTTGCCCGATTAATTCGGAACCGATGATTTCTCCGCTGCTGCTTTTGATCAAACTGCCGTTAGCCTGATCTGACATCAAAAGTTGCGCGATGGCGGTGCAAACGAGCGGATACACAATTCCGCATAGCAAGATGAACAACAAACTGAGCCGAATCATGGAAAACAAGTAAGATCCGCGGGAAAGTCCCTGAACATGCTGCTCTGAATGATTCATTCCATTTCAATCCTCTCTGTATTCGTTTCAACTATACCCATAAGTGAACGACCATGTCGATCAATTTAATCCCGACGAACGGCGCGATGACTCCGCCCAATCCATAAATAAGCAGGTTCCGGCTGAGCAATTGGGCGGAACTCATCGGTTTGTAGGCAACGCCCTTCATGGCCAACGGAATAAGCAACGGGATAATGATCGCATTAAACACAAGCGCCGACAAAATGGCCGACATTGGTGATCCGAGTCCCATTACATTCAATACGTTCATTTCCGGAATCGCCTGCATGAACATGGCCGGGATAATGGCAAAATATTTGGCGATGTCGTTCGCCACGCTGAAGGTAGTCAGCGCGCCGCGCGTCATTAGCAGCTGCTTGCCGATCGCCACCACTTCAATGATCTTCGACGGATCGGAGTCAAGATCGACCATGTTGGCCGCTTCCTTGGCTGCCGTCGTGCCGCTGTTCATCGCAAGCCCAACGTCCGCCTGCGCCAGCGCAGGGGCATCGTTCGTTCCGTCACCCGTCATGGCCACCAGCTTGCCGGCCGCCTGTTCCCGCTTGATCACGGCAATTTTGTCTTCCGGTTTGCTTTCGGCGATAAAGTCATCCACACCGGCCTCGCGTGCGATCGTCGCTGCTGTCAGCGGATTGTCTCCTGTACACATGATCGTTTTGATTCCCATTTTTCGCAGCTGATCGAAACGCTCCCGCATGCCGGGCTTCACCGTATCCTTCAAATAAATCAACCCGTAAATTCGATTGTCGACGGCAACGGCGAGCGGTGTTCCGCCCTCCGATGCGATTGCGTTCCCTTTTTGGTCCAAATCGGCGGGAATCACTCCCCCCTTTGCGCTAACCCAAGCCTTGACCGCGTCAACCGCGCCTTTACGAACTTTGCGTCCGTCCGGTAAATCGATTCCGCTCATGCGAGTTTCCGCTTTAAATTCAATGAACTCCGCGCCTTCGACCGCATTTGCCGGATACGAATACCCTTCTTTTTTCATGAGTTCGAGTACGGATCGGCCTTCGGGCGTTTCATCCTTCACCGAACTGACGGCCGCCCATTCGGCTACCGTCTCCACGGATTCATCCCCAACGGCGATGAACTCACTGGCCATCCGGTTCCCAAACGTGATCGTACCGGTTTTGTCCAAGATCATCGTATCGATGTCGCCTGCCGCTTCAACCGCTTTTCCCGACATGGCCATTACATTGAAACGGGTCACACGGTCCATCCCGGCAATGCCGATCGCGGATAATAAACCGCCGATCGTCGTTGGGATGAGACACACGAGCAGCGCGATCAAAACGGGAATCTCCAGTTTAATCCCAAGATAGTCGGCCATCGGGGCCAAAGTCACTACTACGATCAGGAAAATCAGCGTTAGGCTGACAAGCAGGGTATTCAACGCGATTTCGTTCGGCGTTTTCTGCCTCTTCGCGCCTTCGACCAGTGCGATCATGCAATCGATAAACGATTCTCCAGGGTCGTTTGTAATCCGTACGGTAATCTGGTCGCTAACGACCCGTGTGCCGCCGGTCACAGAGCTGAAATCGCCGCCGGCTTCTTTAATAACGGGAGCGGATTCTCCGGTAATGGCTGATTCGTCCACGGAAGCCAAGCCCTCAATGACCTCTCCGTCACCCGGAATCATTTCCCCTTGCGAGACAATCACAATATCGCCTTTGCGCAGTTCCGTGGACGGAATCACCTTCACACTGTTGCCGATTACTTTATTGGCCATGATTTCTTTTTTCGTCTTCTTCAGCGTGTCAGCCTGCGCTTTCCCTCTGCCTTCAGCCAATGCCTCGGCGAAGTTGGCGAACAGTACGGTAAATAGCAGAATCAGAAAAACCGCCAGATTAAATCCACCTCGTCCTTGGGTACCGAAGTAGCCCGGAAACAGCGTCATCAACAACACAACGAACGTTCCTGCTTCGACGACGAACATGACCGGATTTTTCATCATGACAACCGGATTTAATTTGATAAAACTGTCCATGATCGCCTTTTTTACGATCTCGGCGGACAACATGTTTTTTTGTTTCGTATTCATGATCTCACCTCTTCTATTTCAGGAGCGTCAAATGCTCTGCGATCGGACCGAGCACAAGGGCGGGCAAAAAGGTCAAAGCTCCGATAATCAGTACGGTACCGACGAGAATACCCGCAAATAATTTGGTGTCCGTGCGGAACGTTCCGATCGTTTCCGGCACCCATTGTTTCGCCGCCAGGGAACCGGCTACGCCGAGCAGTGCCACAATAGAAATGTAACGTCCGAACAGCATGACAAGTCCCGTAGAAACGTTCCAGAACGTCGTATTGTCGCCCAAACCTTCGAAGCCGGAACCGTTGTTCGCGGCGGAAGACGTATATTCATACAGTACCTGCGAGATGCCATGGAAGCCGGGATTGCTGATGGCCCCTTTCCCCAAATCCGTCAAAAAGGCGATTGCCGAGGGCGCCAAAATAATAAGCGGGTGAGCTAAAATAGCGATGGCGACTAGTTTCATTTCCCGGGCTTCGATTTTTCGCCCCAAGAATTCGGGCGTACGGCCGACCATCAGTCCACAAAGGAAGACGCCCAATATCGCATACATCAGCATGTTCACCAACCCGACCCCGTCGCCGCCGAACACGCAGTTTAGCATCATTTGCGCCAGCGGCACAAGACCGCCCAGTGGCGTAAGCGTGTCGTGCATGTTATTGACGGAACCGGTTGTCGCCGCGGTCGTAACCGTTGTAAACAAGGCCGACTGCGCAATCCCGAACCGGACTTCCTTGCCTTCCATGCTTCCTTGCGAAGCGTCGATTCCGAGCGCATTCAGTGCCGGGTTCCCCCGCAATTCCGACGTGTACACAACCGAGAGGAAGGCGACAAACAAGATAAGCATCGCGCTGAAGATGACCCATCCTTGTTTTTGATTTCGCGCGAATCTGCCGAATGTATACGTCAATGCGGCCGGAATACACCACATCGACAGCATTTCAATCACGTTCGTCAGCGGATTCGGATTCTCAAACGGATGCGACGAATTGGCACCGAAGAATCCTCCCCCATTCGTTCCCAGGTGCTTGATCGATACGAGGGAAGCCACCGGACCGATCGCGATTTGTTGCGTCCCGCCTTCAAGCGTTGTCGCTTGAACGGTCGGACTAAGCGTTTGCGGCACCTTTAAAGCCACAAGCGCCAGCGTCACGATGATCGCCATCGGGATGAGCAGACGGGTATGCGCTTTGACAAAATCGGTGAAGAAGTTGCCGAGCGTTTTCCCTTTGCTTGTCAAGCCGCGAATGAATGCAATCGCTACGACGATGCCGGATGCCGCCGATGTAAACATCATCATTATAATGACAGCCATTTGTGAAAAATAGGACAGACCCGTTTCACCGCTGTAGTGCTGCAAGTTTGTATTTGTCATAAAACTGATTACGGTGTTGAAGGATAGCGTCGCCTCCATGTTGTCAATACCATTTGGGTTTAATGGCAATCCTTTCTGGATGCGTAAAATGAAGTAACTAACCGCCACCAAAATTACGTTGGTTAATATCAAACTGAGTGTGTACCGTTTCCAGTTCATTTCGGCGCGGTTTTTCAAACCGGTCAGCCCGTAGATCAACTTCTCGACCGGTCCGAATACGCGATCCATCCGGTTGGGCTGATTGGAAAACACGTGAAAGATGTACGTTCCCAACGGTTTGACCAGCAAAACTAAAATCAGAATGACCGCTGCCAGTTGCAAAATGGCCATTTTATGCCCTCCTCAAGACGTTTCATTAAGATTAAAATTTTTCCGGATTCACCAAGGCAAAAATGAGATACAAAAATATAAAAACCGTAAAAGTAATAACGACGATCATGAGTGTTCTCCCCCCGATTCACCTGCAACCCGTCCGCACCAAGCCAAAAATAAGCAAAACAATCCATACGCGCCAGCTAAAGTCAATACCATCGCGATATCCATCATGAATGATCAACCCTCCTCTGGAACAACTATCAGGTATGAATTTCTTTAACGGATTCAGCCTTCTTTATCAAGCAGAAACGAAACATCATCACTTTGGGTGTGAATGACGTAATTGGCACCAAGTCCTTTGTAGACCATTCTTGCATTGCTGCTTCCGGTGATGACATAGATCGACTTGTCTGTCCATGAACGGCAGATCTGAATGTATCTGCAGATCAAGGGCAAACTTAACTCAAACAAGAACACCTTACCCACCGGGAGCTCTGGAATAAGCCAGGTTTCTCGGTCTGTAGTATCGACCGACAGGATGTTTTTTACTCCCAAATGCACCAATCTTGATCTTTCGGTATCATTATTCGTAATCGCGGCAAAAAGCATTTTTTTGATTTGCAACGTTTTGATAAACTGCCCCCCGGTTTTGTTGGGCGCAGAGACGAGTATAAACTCATCGTGAGCTTCCATGATCGATCCCCTCCACCTTGTTCAGGCAACAAAAAAGAAGCTTTCGAAGAGGAACTCTTCGTCAGCTTCTTAGGCACGAAAAAACACCGTGTCTAATCACGACAATTGTTGCCTCTCTTAAAGACGCTTACGAGGTTAGCTGTCGGATTCGGGCGTAAGAGTCGCCCTACGCCGGATTTACCGGCGATTCACCCCATGAAGCCGACAAGACCGGCTTCGATTGGTTCCCCCGCTCCTTCGTGTTAATCGAAGAATTCAGCGATTGAAACGATGATTATCATGTTCACGAAACACCACAGAGGCATAAGCACTGTGGTCGAAACTTACGATCACAAGCTTCATCATCCTCTCTCTACAAGGGCCACACTTTTGAAAAGGGCTGCTTCCGCATTTACGAGTTTTCCTTACGGATTCGGGCGGTGAGAGTCGCCCTGCCCCTGCTTAAGCTTCGTATAAACGGGGGAATTCATCCCTTCCGGATCCGGTTGCCTTGCTCTCACACAAGCACTGATCCGTAGTTGGTTTCCTCTTGTTCCTGAGTCACAATTAAGCAACTGTAAATGAAAAACAATTCAATTCATGGACGTATGTTACTCCGAGATAAAAAAACTGTAAAGTGAAGCATATTGTATATCCGCTTAAAAAGAGTGCTTTATGTTTGGGAATTCATGACCCTGGCAGCAGATCTTCATTATTCTCGTATTTACTCATTATTTTGAGGTTTCTCAATCATTTTTACGAATTTTTTACGCCTAGTACCGGTTTATTTTACTCTTTTTTTACAGTAACCTAGAGAGGAGAGACACAAAAAAGAGCAGGATGTGTTTTGCTATGCATAAATGGAATGCGGTATGGATTTCGTTGCGACCGTACGTAAGCACGACTTTGCTGATCGCTCTCATGACCATGGTATTAAAACCGTTTGGTCTTGCTTTTGATTTGGTCAATATTGCCCTTATCTATTTACTCCCGGTTCTTATCAATGCCGTCTTCGGGGGACTGCGTCCTGCTTTCTACGCGGCAATCCTGGGTGTTTTAGCCTTCGATTTCTTCTTCGTGCCTCCTGTCTTGAGCTTTACCGTGGCAGACTTGCGCTATCTGGTTTCATTCGGCGTTTATTTGGCAGTCGCAGCATTAACGGCCAGCCTGGCGGCCAAGCTGAAGCAGCAGGCCATCTATTCCAAGCAAAGGGAGGCACACACCGCTGCACTATACGCGCTTAGTAAGCAGATGAGCGCGATAGCGGACATCGATTCTATGCTGGACCATTTTTCCCGACAAGTTTCAAAAACCCTGAACTCAGAAATCGCCATCTACTTGGCAGGTGACCGGAACAACCTGGCGCTTGCTCATCGGTCTGCCGATCGCTCCGAACACAACCAAGAGAATGAAGAACTCTCTATCGCAAAAAGGGTGTTTGAACTCGGCGAGACGGCCAGCTTGAACGACCCCCCAGGCTATTTTATTCTACTTCGGGCCGAGAACCGAAAATATGGTGTTATGGTGCTCTATCCAAAACAATTGCGAACTGGGATCACAACCGAACAAAAGCGGCTCCTCGAGGCGCTCACGGGCTTGGCGGCAAGCGCAATCGCTCGCGTCAGGCTGGCGGAGGAAGCCAGAATTGCTCATCTTACAGCAGAGTCGGAACGGCTTCGTACTGCGATTCTGAATTCGGTTTCCCACGAACTGCGCACTCCTTTGGCAACCATCATTGGCTCGGCAACTGGTCTGATCGAGGGCGAACATCTTTTTTCTACAGGGGATCGAATGGAGCTTCTTGTCACGATTCGGGACGGCGCTCTTCGTATGAATCGGCTGGTGACAAATCTGCTCAGCATGGTGCAGCTTGAGAGCGGGATGCTGCGCCTTAGGAAATACTGGTGTGATGTGGAGGACTTGATCGGTGTCACGTTCTCTCAAGTCAAAGACTATCAACAACATCGCAAACTGCGAGCCGAGCTGCCGGATGACGGTCCCATTATGGTGCTGGGCGATGAAGTGCTGCTGGAGCAAATGTTGGTCAATGTCGTCAGCAATGCGATCAAATACAGTCCGGATTACAGTGAAATTGTCCTAGCTGTACAAACCGGGGAAGAAGATGTTGTCATCTCTGTCTCCGATCAGGGGATTGGACTGAATGAGGACGAATACGATCGGATATTCGAAAAGTTTTACCGTTCAGCCGCGGCGAAACAAATAACAGGTACAGGATTGGGACTTGCTATTTGCAAAGGAATCGTCGAGCTTCATCAAGGAACGATATCGGCAAAGCCGAATGAGCCGCGAGGGACCATTGTGACGATCACGCTTCCCTTAAACAAGCAAGACGACTTGCATGCTGCATCTGAAGAAAGGGGCATCAAGAATCATGGCCATGAATGAACACGGGGCTCGCATTTTAATCGTCGATGATGAACCCCAAATACGCAAGCTTCTGAAGGTAACCCTGCAAGCCCATCAGTATGCCATCTACGAAGCTTCAACAGGTGAGGAAGGCCTCGGGCAGGCTTCTAGAATCATTCCGGACTTGATCGTACTGGATCTCGGATTGCCTGACATGTCCGGCATGGATGTGCTTGGCCGCATCCGGGAATGGTCGAATGCGCCGGTCATTGTGCTAACGGTAAAAGATCGGGAGGAAGACAAGATCGCCGCATTAGACAGCGGCGCCGATGATTATGTGACCAAGCCGTTCGGAATGGGAGAACTGGTCGCCCGAATACGTGTCGCGCTGCGGCACATGGCCAAATCGACGAACGAGCCCCTCCTCCGGATCGGCGAGCTGACCATCGACTTGGCACAGCGAATCGTAGAACTGAAGGGAGAACGAATCAAGCTGACCCCAACAGAATATGATCTTCTGAAAGTTCTCGCCTCGAATGCCGGGAAGGTCGTCACGCAGCGTCAACTGCTCCAACAAGTGTGGGGCAGCAACCACAATGAGTCAGACAGCCATTACTTGAGGGTGTATATCGGACATCTTCGCAAAAAACTGGAGGAAGACTCGACCCAACCCAAGTTAATCGTGACGGAGCCGGGCATTGGCTATCGCTTCCTGTCCAGGGAATAACAGAATCGCTGACCCCGGCTGTGTAACGATTTCTTGTTTGGCCGTCCGAAAAATCTCTTCAAAACGACAGTGTTTGTTCCTACGGCTTTCAAAGAATATCATGACAGTTGCTGACGAGCAGATAAGCCTTTGTAGGTAGTCTGCGCATCGTTTTCAGTATCTGTGATTACTCATCTTCATTAAGTCGTGTAGCAAAGACGGTAGTCGATTACAGGTAGTCGATTACTGTCTTGGCCCCCCAAAAAACATGTGCTACAATCGTTCCTTTTGATAGTCGCCTTTTCGCCTTCCGTTTGTTCATGAATTAGCTGTTCGTAAGCATGTGCGAGCTGTATGACTTTTCAGCAAATCAGCCACGTTTTGCGTAATTCCCGTACAAAAAGCGCATAGTTTCGGACGCGCATCCAAAGCGTGAACAGAAAGTTGGCGCTATATTCGTGCTGAAACAGAAGTTAGATTTCGTCGTTGACGTCGATCTGCCTTTGACCTTTGCATTCCTTTTTGAACTCCCGACGTTCAGACTCCTCAGTCCTTTCACCGGAGAAAACTGCTTGTAAACAAACCACGATACGAGCAGAACAAGGATTGCGTAAAGGTAAGGTTTCCAATGAACTCACTACCTGCTTTTGATCAATAATTCGACAGCTTCCCGAATCAGTTACATGTGGACTCACTTATTTTTTAACAATGAAGGAAGTTATTTGAAGAAATGGAAATCAAGGCAACTAAATGGCAAGTGACTCTAGAGCGCATAAGCACTTCTCCATTTTGACTGGTGAACAAGAAGGGCTCACTGGTTTCTTTCAAAAACTCAGATACACGTAGGGTTTCAAGAACACATGTTTGGAAGGAGTTGGCGTTTTTTTGGCGAATCATTGGGTATAAAGAAGGATTTTGGCGCAAATAACGAAGGTTCATTAGGAAGGATGGAGTTTTATTTGTAGGTCCTCAGGCTGATCATCTTCCTTTCAAGATCATACAAACGAAAAGGCAAACTCATTGAAAAATGGGGGCGCAAAACTTCAGACCTAAGGATTTTATCTATGGTAGCTGGGTTGCCGAATTTGTTGCTTCCAAGCTCAAAGCTGCTCCAATTCGGGGTAGCTTCTTATTTTGATTCTCTAGCAAAGGGAGTAGCCTTGATGCCTAATATAGAACAATTGATTGTACAAAACGATTTTTATCATGTGTTTCAGACCATTTACGGGTTCCCGGGAAAGAGCATACTGGGTTACGAGGCCCTCATTCGCAGTAAATCCAATATGAATCCAGATCTTTTATTTCAGCACGCCATGGAACAAAACAAGTTGTTCGAAGTTGATTCTTTTTCTATTTTAGAGGCCATTTCAGCTTACTTCAACTCTCCGGGCTCACGAGAACATGGCCCGTTGTTTATCAACATTTTCCCTTCAACCTTGGTCTCGCCTTTATTTATCGACTTACTCGACACCCTTGTCAAGCAATTCGAGCCTTATAGAAATCAAATCGTGTTTGAGATTAATGAGTCCATTTATGAGGGCCTATTATGGAAAAGCGCTTCTTTCAAAGATGCCATCCGTTTGCTGCGTGAACTGAATTTCTTGATTGCCCTTGACGATGTAGGAGATGGAACAACTTCGTTTCGAAATATTCTGGACATCTCACCGGATTTCATAAAAATCGACCGATTCTTTTCAGCTGACTTGAGTACATCCAAGAAGAAGCAAAAAGTTGTCGCACTGTTTGTCGAGTACTGCAATGACGAGTCCAATCTGATTTTAGAAGGAATCGAAAAAGAGGAGGATTTCGAGACCGCGCTATCTTTGGGAATTAAGATGGGACAAGGCTATTTATTCGGGAAACCGAATCGGTTAACGTAAACGGTTGAATGTGAAGTCTCACCCGAACATGAAGGAGTAATCAAGATGCAGGACAAACTGAACTATTTCCGGAAAGCAATGCTCTCATTAAAAATTTCTGAATTTGAAGTTCCGCCTATGCAGGATTTATTGATCATCGGGAAAAAAGCGCCTATCGGGCCGGAAGCGGTGAAGCGAATGGCACAGGCGATATCACCGGAACAATTTACAATCGTTAAATTGGAGCACGCCAAAATTGAAGCGGTCTTAATTCGAAACTCCCTTCTCCAAATGCTGGATGAACATGTGCTGATGCAAATCATACTGGAAGAAGCAGATCGCTTGATCAGCGACAACATGGTTCTTCGTTCCGAATTGAAAATATCGGTATCGGTTCAGCGGGAGGTAGAGTTGCAATGAGGGTCGCGGAATTCATGTCATCCCCGGTCTACACGGTTTCATCGGAAAGAAGCGTCCAGTACGTTTCCGACATGATGAATGAACTTAAAATTGGTTCGCTGCTCGTCACGGATCATGGAACAATTGTAGGGATTATTACGTCGCGGGATCTCCGTTCTTCCCACCCCAATCGCATTGTGGCCGACGCGATGACCCCAAACCCGATCAGTATTTTGCCTGACCAATTCGCCTGGGATGCATTAGAAAAGATGGAAAAACATTCAATCGAGCGTTTGCTTGTCATTCATGAAGAACAGGCAATCGGGATCGTGACCCGAGAAACGCTTCAGATCAAACTGAACCAAATCGTTGATCCGCTAACGGGTATGTACCGTGCACCTTATATTCAACAAATCGGCGAACATTTTCTGAACCGTCGCCAACATTTCCATTTGCTCTTTATTGATCTCAATAACTTCGGTGAAATCAACAAATTGTATGGGCATCCAGTAGGGGACGATTTTCTTGTCGAGTTCTCCAATCGCTTGCGTACATTAACAAACGAACAGGATTATGTCTGCAGGTATGCGGGGGATGAGTTTATTGTGATTACATGCCGTAATGAGAACGATGCCTTGCAATTAGGAGATTCCCTATCCCAACCCATCGTCATTCAAAACGTTACATTGTCCGCATCGGTGGGAGTCGTCAACGGCTTTCTCGTACCTGACTTTTTTTCGCTGTCTTTTCGAGAACTGATCAGCAGAGCGAGTCTTCTATCCACTTCTTTGAAACAAAAATCTCTTGCATGATGGAGAATTCGACTTTTCGTCAAACTTGAGAGCGGTAAAAAGCGTCAAGCATTCTGTCACGCGTCCTAAGCATAAACAGAAGGTTGGCGCTATTATTTTTAAAACGGATGTTCATCCTACCAGAACGTGTCGACTGTCTTCGCGATTCAATCCTGCATATTTTTTTTCTCCCATTGTCTTCTGATCCAGGCCACACCGAATAGCGCCGCGGGAATGCAAACCAATACCGTCAATGCCGAAAAAATGATCGAAGTCGATAAAGCATGCGTCAACTCTTGCAGATTGGGCGCGACCCATACGCTCATTAACAGCAGCAAGAAGCCGACAGGGAATACGATCGGCTGGTATTCACGAAGGTTCATCCATTGAGCGGCGCCCATGGCCGTCACATAAAAGAAAACACATATTTTAACAAATGCGCCCAACACCCAGATAGCCATAAAAAGCGACTCCAGATGGGTAAAGAAATCGGCCAGGTTGATGTATCTGGCGACAATCAGGAAAGGATAGATATAATTTCCCGTTAGATCCCCCAATAGCAGCAGCGTAACCAGATTGGATGACACAAGCGTCACAATGACGGCCAGCAAAGTTATCGCCATGCTTTTTTTCACTTTTTCCGCACGGTTTGCAAATGGAATTAAAAACGACACGGTCAGAAATTCGCTGAACCATGCTTGCAAAACAACCGAACCGGAGAGGGAAGGCCCGATACCTTCTCCCATAATCGGCAGCATCTTCAGAATATGAAGATCCGGAAGCAGGGGGATGATTAGAAGCAGAAAGAGCAGCGCAAAAACAGGGATAAATACATCGGCAAATCTCGCGATGATTTCCACGCCGCTACGAACAACAATGGCACATACGAGCACCATGCTTCCGGTTACCACCAGCAACGGCGTTTGAACTAGGAACGCTCCGACTACAAATTCGCCGTATTCCCGCACAATGACGCCGCCCAAATACAAATAGTATAACAGAATAACTAGCCCGAACACTTTACCCAACCTTCGACCTAAAATGCGTTCGCCTGCCTGAACGAGATTCTCGCCCGGAAACAATCGGTGAATGCTCAGCGCAATCCAGATCGCAATAACCCCACTGAATGCCCACATCGGAGATATCCACAAATCCTGCTTGGCGAATTGATACGTAATCGCCGGCGTGCTTAAAATTGCCGTCGGAGTTACCGCCAAATAGATCATTTTCCCGATTTGCGGAGCGGATATTTTCCCTTTTTCAATCACCATTCACCCGCTCCTTTGCACGGTGAGCTTCTCCAGCAAGTTTACCAGAGGTTTGTAAATAACATCCATCCACTGCGTAGGACCCGGCATTTGGGGATCGAGAACAAGCAAGATCGCCAATATCGCGCCCAATCCGATTAAGGCGCCATAAGCCGTCTTCTCCCGCTTCGTACATGGCGAAAGATTACGCCAATCATGCAGGACCATCAAAGCCAACACCGCGGCAACGCCCAGCAATCCCCCCCATATCATGATCCAATCATCACCTCTGTTCCGGCTTGAATATGCTTTTGTTGGTCAAGCCGGGACGGACAACTTTGACCTTTGCCTGTACATTGACTTCCAGTTTGGAATATAGATTGTCCCAGCGATCCTTGTTTCGATTCCACTCCCTCGGATACTTCCGATAAAAGGCGTCCGCGAAATTGAAAATATCCGCTTTCATTTCTTTTTGCGCCCGTTCCAGCGCCATTTGAACGCGGCGTATGATATCGTCTTCCAGTTCGCGCTCCAACTCCCAGATATGGTCCGGTACCGAAAGATCCAGCTCCGACGTATTTTCAACGATGTCATCCTGGGTCTCGATCCGAACCGTGAGGCTCCATTTACTTCCTTTAATGTGCGGGATCAACTCCGTACGGCTTTTTAGCAATTGAAGCGACACAAGTCCCTTGCTTTCGGTTGGGAAAACAGTCACTGTCGCTTTTTTCACTTCGTTTCTCAACCACATGATTCCCCGCGTCTCGGCATCGTTCATGCGCCCGATCATCTTGCCGTTTTTCAGGACCGCCGTGCCGTTAATGTAAGCGAACGCAGTCTGTTTACCATCGCCAGGCTTGATTTCTACCCAGGGAATGACAGCCGCTCTGGCTCTTCCCGCCATCATCTCCGCCAGTTCTTTCATCGTAATATTCAGCCCGGTTTCATTTTCGGCCATTTTACGTAAAGCTTGCGAAACCGAGCGTTCAATCGGCGGATCAAGTTCCAGCACCTCTTTGGCGGGATTCTGACTGACGAAAACATTGGCCCGCTCCCTCGGAATCGGATGTCTCGTCAAAAATTCCATCGGTTCGGCAAGTCCGTCTTTCGCCAGCCGCTGACCGAATACGAACACTTCGTCCTGGCCCCAAAACACTTTGCGGCTTAATACCTGCTGCAAATGGGATTCCGCATCAGCCATTGATAAACCGCGTGAGGAACGAACGAACGACTTGCCGGAACCTCCGCCGGTGTCCGAAGAGATGCTTCCCGATTGATCGGAGGAAGAGGGCGATACCACATATTGCTTAACGGAGAGTTCCAGTTTTCGATCTTCCGTCAAGTCCATCCCGCCGGCGGTAAGAATCGCCAAATCGTTTATTTCGGTTCGGTCCCAACATCCGGACAGCAACACCGCCGAGGCAATCAGCCCCCCCATTAACGTCCTCTTTGCACCTGATTTCGTCAATCTCCTGTCTCCCCTTTATGCGGGCCCGGGCGTTGACCGTGGGGCTGCCTTCTGGGATTCCACGCCCCCGTCATGTGGGGACGTTTGGTCATGAGCCAGCGCGGAGCGCGCCAGAGCACATCGTTCAGGCTGCGCCACTGCATCGGGGCCAGGGGGGCCATATATGGAGCGCCGAACGAGCGCAGTTTGAACAGGTGATTCAGAATGAGGATGCCCCCCATAATCAATCCCAGTAGCCCAAGAAAGCCGGCAAGCACCATCATGGGGAACCGCAGCAGCCTGATGGCAATGCCGACGGTAAAACGGGGGGCCATAAACGACGCGACGCCCGTAATGGCCACAACCATTACCATCGGCGCAGAGACGATGCCGGCAGCAATGGCCGCCTGACCGATGACCAGCGCTCCGACAATGCTGACGGCGGTGCCGATTTGCTTCGGCAACCGCGCTCCGGCTTCGCGCAGCGCTTCAAACATCGATTCCATCAGCAGTGCCTCGATAATGGCGGGAAACGGGATTTGTTCCCGGGATCTCGCCATCGTAATCAACAGGGAGTGCGGTATCATTTCCTGATGGTAAGTAATAACCGCAACGTAAAAGGACGGCCCCAGCAAAGAGATCAAAAAGAACAAATAGCGCAGCCAGCGTATTGCCGTACCTACAACATACCGCTCGTAATAATCTTCCGGCGACTGCAGCAAGGAGTAAAAGGTGATCGGCGCAATCAGCACGCTGGGCGTACCGTCGATCAAAACGACGACGTGTCCTTCGAGCAAGTAAGCGCTCGCCACGTCCGGCCTTTCGGTGGAAAGCAACTGCGGGAACGGGGAGAACGGGTTGTCCTCGATCAGTTCTTCAATGTACACGCTCTCCAAAATGCCGTCGATCTCAATTCGTTGCAGACGGCTCGTTATTTCTTCCACCAAAGCAGGGGCTGCAACTCCCTCCAGGTAGGCGAGCGCAATCTTCGTGCTCGTATAAGTCCCCATGCTCATCGTGACGATTTTGAGATAAGGGGTTCGGATTTTGCGCCGCAACAGAGCCGTATTGGTGCGTAGCGACTCAATGAACCCTTCCCGAGGTCCTCGCAGAACCGTTTCGGCGGACGGCTCGTCGATGGCTCGTTTTTCCCATTTCGGCAAGCCGATCGCCAGTCCCTGGTGTTCACGTTCCATCAGCAATACGGGATTGCCGCCGGATATTTCTTCAAGCACCTTGGCTATCGTATCCACCAGCTTTATCGAAGAAACGGCAATTTTTCCGCGAATGTCTGCCAGCGTGTAATCCATAGGGAAATCCTGCTGCAGCGGAGCGAGCACATGTTGATCCACTTCTTCGATATGAGCAAGACCGTCGATATAAACGAGCACAGCCTCCATGCGGTTGCCTATGCAGAACTCGTGAAAAATCACGTCAGAACAACGGATATACAAGCGCTGAAGCGCCTTAACATTCTCGGCCAGATTTGCGGAAAGAGCCGTATCGAGTTGCCGATTTTCTTCCTGATGCGCTAAGCGTTCGCCCTTGCGATGATTGGAGCGCGGGCGGCGGCTCCAAAATCCGTTCGTTTTCCCCATGGCGATCCCCTCATTTTTCATTTCCATTTTATTGTTGGCAATTTATTCTGTTTTTAATCGGTGTCGGGGAGGGGGCGCACACACTAAAAAAATCCCGATCTCCATCGGATGAGGGGATCGGGACTTGCACTCAAACTTTGAACTTGCCGACTAAAGCTTTCAGGGAATCGGACATTTCGCCAAGCTGGCGAGCGGTTTGCAGCATTTCCTGACTCGTGGCCGCCTGCTCCTCGGTCATGGCCGCAACCTCTTCAGTGAACGAGGCGGTTTCTTCCGTTATCTTCGTAATTTCCCGAATGGAACTTTCAATCGCTTTGCTGCCGGCGGACATCTGTCCCACAGAAGCGGCAACCTCCATGACTTGAACGCTCAGGTTGTTCACTTCGTTCATAATGGCCCGGAACGACTCGCTGGCTTTCATCATGGCCTGAACGCCATCCTTGACGCCATGGCTGTTCTCATTTACTTTCTGGACGAGTCCGTTAATGCCGTTCAACATCACTTCGATGGTTTCATGAATCTCGCGGGTCGAATGCGCCGCTTGGTCCGCCAGCTTGCGGATTTCACCGGCGACGACGGCAAACCCGCGACCTTGTTCCCCGGCGCGCGCCGCTTCGATGGCGGCGTTCAGCGACAACAGATTGGTTTGGTTGGAGACGTCCTGAATATATCCGACCACATCCCGAATTTTTTCAGACAGCGATGCCAATTCCGCGGCGGAAGCTTGAATGTCGGAAAACGTTTCTTCGATTTGCCCGATTTTTTCCGCATTTGCCTGCATTTCGCCGGCATTCTCCGTCGCGACGGACTGCGCTCGCTTGGCAAGGTCGGAAACGTCGGTTGTCGTGGCGGCAACCTGCTCCAGTCCCGATACCGTCTCCTGCAAAATCGCCGACATCTCTTCCGTCTGGGATACTTGTTGCTCCGCTCCCTGCGCTACGCGCTGGACAGATTCAGAGATCTGATCGGCGGCTTTGTAGCTCTCGTCTGCGCCAACCTTCAACATGGATGAGGAGCGTTCCAATTCCTGGGTCTTCCCTTGGATATCGGCGATCATGCTCTGCAGACTGGATAACAGCAAGTTCGTTTGATCCGCCAAATCTTTCGTTTCGTCTTTGGTTTTCACTGTAATTCGTTTCGTCAAATCGCCGCCGGAAGAGGCAATTTCCGCGATGGCGTTCCCAACTTTACGTACGTTCCTGGCCGTCAATGCGCCGGTGAAGAAAGACGAGATGATCGAAACGATAAGTACCAGCAACAGAGAGCCGTATAGCTGCAATCGGAGTTGACCGTTTTTCTTTTCGAGCGCCGACACCCGATTCAACGTAAGCTGTTTTTCGATGGAACGAAACGACGAAAGCTGCTCGCGCAGGGCATCCATATCCTGCTTCCCCGGATCGTCCTGGAAAAACTGCTGGATTCCCTTGTTGTCATTTGCCTTTTTCAAGGCAATCACTTTCTCGCCGGCGTTTTGAATCCAATGTTCCACATTTTTTTGAATGGCTTTCAAGTTGTCCTGCTGGCTTGGATTGTCGGCAACAAGCTGGAAAAGGGCGTCATAGTGCTTCTGCCAATTGGTTTTGCCGTTGTTGTACGGGTCCAAATATTTGTTTTCTCCGGTTATAATAAAACCTCTTTGGCCGGTTTCCATATCCACCAAATCCTTCTCAATGGACTGGGCCAGGCTATGTACTTGCATATCATGATCCGTAATGAATCTCGTTTCCTTCTGGAAGGAAGATAGTTGCCGGGTTACGCTGAGAATGGCGATGACAAAAAAAATGACGACGACCAGAAAGCCAAGGCCGATTTTATTTTGGATGCGGTTTAGACGAATGGGTACAGTTTTCATAAATTTAAGCGCTCCTTGTTACTAAGTTGAATTCAGAACCGGATTAACGTAAAATGGCTTTGTTCAAATCGTTTAGTCTTTGTCTGTGATGCACATGTCAATCATTGTGTTGGCTGAATTTTTGCTTGTACATTCTCTTGTCCGCCATTCTCAAGAGCTCGCCAAGATCGGTGCTCTCGTCGGGACAAACCGCATAACCGACAGAAAGATACACGAGCGTCTTCCATTCCTCTAGCGATATGAACAGCGCACTGCCAAGACGTCTCTGGAGCGCCCTGGCTCCTTCTTCGTCGGTGTACGGCACAATGACTACAAATTCATCGCCTCCCCATCGTGCAACATAGTCGTACTTGCTCGTTGTTTTTTCAAGCAGGTTTGACAGTTGACATAACACACGATCTCCGGTTTCGCGAGAGTATGTGTCGTTAATATACTTGAAGTTGTCTACGTCAACATAGAACACGAGCAGTTTGTTTTCGCAGCCTTTGAGATCGGCGAACCAGTCTGGGGAAAACGCGCTGAATGAACCCGCGATTATACGCCCCGGTCAAGTCGTCTCTTTGCGAGAGCCGCAACAGCGTATCGAACCGCTTGCCGCAAAAGTAACCCAACGGCAAAAAGACCGCGAGCGACATGGCCACGGCCTTATCCACTGCCTCGTAAGCATGCTTAATATAAATGAACAGAACAGCGACAAGGGAGATAACGAAAACGGCAGCCGTAACGCGACCGATCTTGTACATAAACCCCCGGCTACTTCAACGCTTTGGCCAGCGTTTCCAGAACTTTCTCCCTTTGAAACGGCTTGACGATAAAATCCGCGGCTCCTGACGTAATCGCATCGACAACCCGATCTTTTTGCCCCATTGCGGAACAGATAATGACTCGCGCCATAGGGTCTATTCGTTTTATTTCCTTACAAGGCGGCGATGCCGTCCATTTCAGGCATCGTAATATCCATCGTGACAAGTTCGGGTTTGTGCTGCCTGAAAAATTGTACGGCCTCTTTTCCATTCTCTGCTTCCGCTACCACTTCAAAGCGGCTATCCGTTATGATCTCTCTCAGCATCATTCTCATGAACGCCGTATCGTCCACAATCATAATTTTGGCCATGACAACCTCCCTCATGCCAATGCTCTCAAAGGCCTATGATTCCAAACCTATTATACTCGAAAATGGCACATATTTCATAGTCCGCCTTTTTAAAAATCAGACCATCGTATTTTTAGTCGATATCATGATTATTCATTGACAAGAAGGGGCTGACCTCACCAGAGACCAGCCCCTTCTCGCCACTTACTCCTATTCACCAGGCTTAGTTGTCATCAAGCTGTACAATTTTGTGTGCCGCGGGAACTTGTCGGTAAACGGCACAAGGGAGCTGCCTACCTTCATCAATCCGTTCCCGGCGTCAGCATTTGTAATATAAGAGAGTTGCAGTTCCGAAATATTAAGAAGCTCGGCAAGCTCTACCCGGTCGGTAGCTGCTTGATTCAGCATCACGATAAATTCGCTGTTCGCCAACATCGTGCGGGCTGTATGGCTTTGCAGCAAATCATCCACATTTTGCGTAATGCCAGTACAAAAAGCGCCATACTTTCGGACGCGCTTCCAAAGCGTGAACAGAAAGTTGGCGCTGTATTCATGCTGAAACAGAAGATAGATTTCGTCGATAATGATAAACGTATTTTTGCCTTTAGCCCGGTTTTGTGTAATCCGATTCAGGATGCTGTCCAAAACAACCAGCATGCCGATCGGGAGGAGTTGTTTGCCCAAGTCGAGAATATCGTAGCAAATGAGTCGGTTATGGACATTGACATTGGTAGGCTTGGCGAACGTGTTCAGACTGCCGGAAGTAAACAGTTCGATCGCCAGCGCAATGTCCTGCGCCTCCGGCTCCGCTTGCTTGAGCAGCTCCGCACGAAAGTCCTGAAGCGTCGGAGGCTGCCCCTTATAGTTGCTCTGCAAATACTTCCTGTACACGCTGGCGGTGCAGCGGTCAATGAGCGACTTTTCCTTGGCTCCCAGCTGGTATCCGCCAATCAACTGCTCGCAAAGCGAAAGGACGAATTCCGATTTAAGAATGATTGGATTAGCTCCATCGCCATATTGACGATTCATATCCATCGCATTGATATGGTTGGGCGAAGTGGCGGATATATGAATCGTCTCGCCGCCCATTGCGTTCACCAGCGCGGAGTATTCCCGTTCCGGATCGATCAAAATAATATCGTCGTCGCTGGCCAGCATCTGGTTGACGATTTCCCGTTTCGCGGTGAAGCTTTTGCCGGAACCGGATACGCCGAGGATAAAGCTGTTTCCGTTCAGCAGTTGCTTGCGATTGGCAATAATCATGTTTTTGCTGATCACATTTTGTCCGTAGTAAATGCCGCCAGGATGCACGATTTCCTGCGCCCGAAACGGAATAAAGACAGCCGTGCTTTCCGTCGTTAACGTCCGCAAGGCATGAACCTTTCGCAAGCCGTAGGGGAGCACCGTATTCAGACCGTCCATTTGCTGGTAGGTCAGCGTGGAAAACTGGCACAAATGCTTGCGGGCGGTTGTGAGCAGCGCCTCCGTATCGCTGTCGAGCTGCTCCTTGCTGTCCGCGATATGGACCATCGTCAGCAGGCCGAACATCATCCGCTGATCGCGTGTAGTCAGGTCGTTCAGAAATTCCTTGCTCTCTTTGCGTTGCTGCTCCATATCGTAAGGGACCACGGCGGAAAAATTGTTGTTCCGGTTTTGTCGCCGCTGCCAGTTGGTGATGTTCGTCTCCACGCCGAGCAAACGGCTCTCCACCTCGCGAACGGCCTCGTCGGTCGGAATCGGGATGATATCCAGCGACAGCAGCAAATTCCGGTTCAGGTCGCAAAGCTCGGACACCATGCTGTCCTTAATATAGCTGGCGTATTCCCGCAGAAAGATGACGCGGCCAAAAAAGTTGCCCATCCGAAAATGATCTTTTTCAAACTCGAACGTATCCGGGCAAATGTAGTCCTTGAAATCATGGCCCTTGCGCATTGTTTCGGACAGATGGAAACGAAAATCCGCTTCCTCGCCAATCCGAAAGAAATCATGGAAAATGCGCAGACGGTCGGTTGCATCCAGTTCGATACATTTGGAACCGAGACGGGAAAAATGCGACATCAATTCGGTTCCGACCCTCGCAAAATATTGACGGGCTTCCTCCACATTTTTCTTGACGACAGAAATGGTAACGTACTTTTCCTGAATCGTTCCGTTCGCGCCGATGGCCTTTGCGAGCAACATCTCGTTGTACTCTTGCCGGTACACATCGAGATGGTCCTGCCGTAGCGGAATCAGAATCGAGCTTTCAAAATCGGCCCGATTCAAACGCCGGTTATGGATTGTAATTTTCGTGGTCGCTCCGCTGTCAAAGGAATTGAGCAGCTCGGAATAAGACAAAAACATCGCTTCCTTGTCTTCCCTGGACGCTACGGCGTAGTTGATATCCTCGAACCGATACGATTTGGAGAACTTGTTGCCGACAAAAAAAATCCCGTCCGGCCAGAGGGCGCGAATCGGGATGACTTGCTGAACGCCTTTCGGGATGACCAATCGTTCCTTGTCCTGCTTGATGATGCGTCTGAGCGTTTTAATCACGGCGCTTCATCCTTTCCTGCTCATGATAGTGCATGCTCTTTTTCAGCGCTTCAACATAGATATTGGCCGAATAGAAGACGAAGCGCCTTGGCAGCAGAAATTCCGATTTCACATACGCCCAAAGCAACTGCTCGGCCGTCATGCCGTGATAGTTGATGAAACCCAAGGCTGCGCAGGGCGCGGCTCCCAAAATGCACATCCAACTGAGCGTTTCCAAGCCAAAGCGGCCGCGCAGTCCAAAATAAAGGCCGATCGCCGCGCCGACAGCCAGCACAGAAAAAAAGAACTGCCGCAAGGACAGTCCAAAGAATAAGCTTTCGGTATAATCCCGGATTTCCCGGTTTATTTTCACTTCCATTTGAAGTCCTCCCATTAACGATGTTCACTATGGTCTACAACTCGCCCCCAGCCTCCGGTTGAGCCGATGTTGGCTCTGTCTTTTTCGTTTCTTGCCAACTACTCATCGCCGGATGGAAGGGGATCGGAGAGAAGCGCAAACGCAAGCTGTACGCCGTCTCTCATTCCTTGCAAATACAAGCGTTCATTCTCCAAAGCCCGCGTAAAATGAACCTTGTCCTCCCATTCCATAAACGCCGGCAACTGCGTCATCTCCACGCAGGAAAACATCGCTTGAAAAGCCGTGTACTCTGCTTTACGATAGGTGCACAACTCGGGATCGCGTTCGATCCGAGCTGAAACGTGGTCCAGCCGCCGCTGGATCGCGTTTTGAAACCATGACGGAAACTCCATTGACTTCCCCCTCCTTATGCGAACGCGCTCTAGCGCAGCTGACGCTCTCGTCCGGACTTCCTTTGAAGCCACTGGACAATCCATTCGTCCACCTTCCGGCTTTGAGCCTGGACCGCCTCATTCTCGAACAGAGGAATTCCCTGATCAAGAGATTTTTTCCCGAGTTCGTTCAACTTCCTTCTTTCCTCCTCCAATTGACCAAGCAATCGTGTCATCGGTCGGCCTCCCAGTGTCTTCATTAGATCGGCGTTTCTGGCTGTCTGAATGATAGAGTATCTCTCCATTTTATTGCGAAAATCGGTTTATTTCATTTTAATGCGATAATCGCATTAAAACAATGATGCACTCACGTACAATTTGATTTGTATTGTGAGGTGCATACCATTGAAACATCGAAAAGAACCGCCAGGTGACAAAAATATTATCGGCGCGAGAGTTGTTGCCATCCGTAAGGCAAAGGGAATGAAACAGAAGGAGTTTCTCGCCAAATTGCAAACGGCCGGTCTCGACATCAGTCCAACGAGCCTTTCGCGTCTCGAAGGGCAGAATCGGCTTGTCCAAGACTACGAAGTTGTGGCGATTGCCAAAGCGCTGGAAGTTTCCCTCCGTGAATTGTTGGGCGAAGGGACTGAATAGTCGATCTAAAAGCGGTGTCTATCGTTTCTTTTACTCATAACCCCATCATTTCCCGCACTACTCGGTCCGCCATTTTCACCGTACCGACGAGGATGAGCATATTAAAAATTAACTCCCCGATATACGTCCATACCATCGTCACCGCACCCGCGCTTTCATCGACCGCTGGAGGCGCGGAGGCGAAGGCGGAATAGATGATGCAGGCGAGTACGATTACCACCCCCTCCATGCAAGCGGCTGCGTACCCTTTCAGGAACGACTTGCCGATATTTTGGCTCGGCTCCCCGGCAAAAGCGGACAGCGGAACGGGAGCAATCGCCGTATATATATAGATGCGAAAAAAACGTCCATACACTGACAGAATCATCACAAAAGATAGCACCGTGATGAACAGACTCCCCAGAAGGGTGACAACCCACAGTGGAATGCTTTGCCAAAAGCCAACATCTTCGATCGCTTTTGCAATCGTGTTTGGTAGGACTATGGCTTCTGTCTTTCCGAACCCAAATCGTCCCAGCATCGTCGAGATGATGCCCTGAACGATCGTGAACAACGCCATCATTAACTCCAGTCCATAGGTGACGACCGCTTTGGCTAACACAAAGCGGATAAACAACTTGACTGCCAACTCCGGCCTTTTCATCTCGGCAAAACTGCCAGTCGTCTTCACCACACCGATGACAAAAAACAAGACCAAAAGCGCCAGTCCCGTCGCCTGCAACGCGCCATGAATGTCGGTAATGACGCGCCAAACGCCGCCGCCCTTGAAGTCGGCCGGCGACTCGGTGACAAGCTGCCAGATTTCGTTCATTTTCTCGTTCCACGTATCGAGCGCATGTTCGAGATTGTCAATAATCCAACTGTTATTAGCCAAATTCTCACCCCTTTCTGTAATCAGGGGAAACAGACATATCGTCCGTTCCCCTCATTTATGACTCCATTTATCCGGCAATCAAGGTAAGAATTTCTTTCGTAAACGTAATAATGACCCCACCGGCTAGCGTCAGAAATCCGTTCGCTCGCTGGGAAGGGTCGTGGGACTTGAGCGACAATCCGATCTGGACAATGCCGAAGCCGAGAATAATCATGCCGATGGCACGGATTAAGCCGAATATGAAAGTGGACAAATTATTGACCGTCGTCATCGGATCACCCTCGGCATAAGCGGTGGAGACGAATACGGTTCCCGTTAAGATCAGCATGATATAGATCGAAAGCAACCTTTTCATTTTGAAATTCAAATTTTATCGCTCCCTTCGCAAAAATAGCGACTCTAATTCTTCCTCCGACAAAAGCTCGTAATCTCCGTTTTCATCCAGCATCGCGGTTCGCCAATCGAGCGCAAGTTCAGTACCACCATGCTGGTAGGGAAGACCTTTGCCATCCGTCGTAAGCGATACATGAGGATGCTTAAGCAAATCGTACTTGTCATCCTGAACAGGACGCTCGCCGCGAATAAAGAGAAGGGCATAACGGTTGTCGAGGAGTCGCACCTCATCGGGCGTCAGCAAGTCTCGGCCGGACAACTGATAGTTGATCGAATAGCTGCCGCTGCGTCCCTTGCTTTGGCCGTACGTGTTCGTGTCGATCGTTTCCTTGCCCAGCAGCTCCGAGACGTATTTGTGGGTGGATTGTTCATTGCCGCCCAGGTACAAAAATATGTCGCAGTTTCCCACGATCGATTCCCATGAATCCTTGTACAGCGCTTTGAGCTGCGCCAGATTTTGCAGGATGATGGAGACCGAAATCTCGCGGCTGCGCATGGTGGAGAGCAGCTTGTCGAATTCATCGGGCAAGGCGACGTTGGCAAATTCGTCCATCACGAAATGCACGTGCACCGGCAAGCGTCCGCCGTGCCGGTAGTCGGCCTCATACATCAGGCATTGGAAAAGCTGGGTGTAGAGCATCCCTACGATGAAGTTGAAACTGCTGTCGTTGTCGGGAATGACAGCAAACAGCGCCGTCTTCTTTTCTCCTATGGCGGACAATTCCATTTCATCGACCAGGCTCATCCCGGCGATCGAATGCAAGTTGAACTTCTCCAGCCGAACGCCGAGACCGATCAAAATCGATTTGGCGGTTTTACCCGCCGCCAGTTTGAAGATGTTGTACTGTTTAACCGCCAAATGTTCCGGGTCGCGCATGGCCAGCCGTTCAAACAACTCGTCCAACGGACTTTGGTAGGTTTCGTCTTCTTCCCGCACCTCGGCGGCGGCGATCATCTCCATCACCATCGGAAAATTCTGCTCCTCCGGCGGCGCTTCATAAAGCAAATACAACATAAGCGCCTCCAGTAGCGCCGTTTCGGACCGTTCCCAGAACGGGTCGTTCGTGTTGCTGCCTTTCGGCGTCGTATTGCGAATCAAATTGGTGACCAGTTTCAACACATCCTTGTCGTCGTGCAAATAGGCGAAAGGGTTGTAGCCGTGGGAGCGGTGCGGATTGATCAGATCGAGTACCTTGATGTCATACCCTCTGGCTTTGAGCAGATGGCCGGTATCGCGCAAGATTTCGCCTTTCGGGTCGAGAACGACGAACGACGTGTGCGCCTGCATGATGTTCGGTTTGGCATAAAACCGCGTTTTACCAGAGCCGGAACCGCCCACAACGAGCACATTTAGATTTCGGCGATGCTTGCGACCGTCGAGACCGATGAAAACCTGCTTGGTTAAAATTTTGTTTTGCTCCGGCTGCTTGCTTCGATATTTGGCGCATATGCTTTTCGCCCGTCCCCAACGGGCGCTGCCGTGTTCCTCCCGCCGCCGGTAGTTTCGCGGAGAGGCCAGATAAACGCCGACGCCGAGTCCATAGGCCAGCGTAAAAAAGAGCAGACAGCGCGGCGTATCTTCCACCCACCGGATGTCAAAAGGGTGGTGGATCGCCACGCTCAGATGTTCCACAATCGCCGGCAGCCCCCCGGAAAGTGCAGGGGCGGTCAGCATCGCCACCCACAGGACGGGAATAAAAAAAACCGCAAAGAATATCAAATGACTCCTTGCAGTTTCAACGCGCCTCATGATGGCTCCGTCGTTTATGTTTTGGATAAGGGGCGTCAATCGTTTTGAGCAACAGTTCATCGACGGCGTCGGTGGGGCGCTTCTCGCCGATCAAATCGTTTCGCAGCGCATTCAGCGCATGCACCACGATGCCATGTTCGTAATGATCCAAACAGAGAATCCGTTCTTCTTCCTTCACAGGCGCTCCCTCCTGAACAAAAATTGAGCATGTCCCGCGCGGCGCTCCTATCTTGCTGGTTCTGTCCGATGATGCTGCCGCTGCTGCACCAGCATCCGGTTCATCCTGCGGGCTATTTCATGCGCGGCATCCTTTATTACCGTCAGCTCGGCGCGAACTTGTTGCGGCTCGATGTCCTTCAACTTTTCGGGCACATGATGAAAGCGAAAGGAGGCAGTATCAACCCCGAATTGTTTGCACAGCATGTAAGAGGCGCAATATGCATGGAACGTAAAATCGGAACGGCTGTAACGGCCATCGCCGCGATCCACTTCCGCATGCGCCAGCTCCTGCGCGAGCGCCCGAAAAATATCTCCCGCATCCATGCCGCGGCGAATGACAATATTTCTCGTATCCGGCTGATAGAGCGCATTTGTTTCCGGCGGGAGCGCATCGCCGATGACGATCGGAACAGGGGCGCGATCCATCAGCGCTTTGATACGCATTCGATCGTCCGGATAGGTCGGTTGTTCCTGTTTTGGGTTGGCCGTCGTTTGCGTGATGTCGAACATCTTTTTGAGGTTATAACTGATGCCGGTGCTGCCGTCTTCCCTCCGGTACTCCTCGCCCGGCTCCAAAATATAAAAGCCGGTTTCCTTGCGGCGAATAAACACGCCTTGTTCCTTCCACGAATCGAAATCGGCGATGCGGGTCGCCTCCGGCCGCTGTGTGAGAATCAGAAGCGCATTGGATACGCTGTAGCGGTCGAAACGGCTTTGCACATCTAGATACCGCTGAAATTCATCGCCGCTGTGCAAGATGGCAATCGTAGCGGCATCAATCGTCTCGTAGGCCCATTGCCTGAGTTCCTGCTTTTTCTGTGCCCACGCTTCCTTGTCAAAAGGTTGCTTGGACGAATTCGCAGAAAAATGGCCGGATGTTTCCTGCCGGAATAAATCGTCCAGATTGTTCATTTCGCTTTCCCTCGCTTTCGGGTTCCGATTGGTTTGGTTTTGCCCGTCTTCGCTTTTCCATTATTTCGCTCGCTTCGCTTGGGCAGCGACGATTCCTTGGCCATCTGACGCCGTTCTTTCTCCGCCTTCCGATTTTCTTCCCGGATCTCGCGCAGCAGTTCGCGGATCGATGGCCGCTGCTGCACTTTCTCGGCTTTCGGTTCAATCATACCCCTTGCGGATGCTTCGCTGCGCCCGAAGGTAGGCTCGGACGGATGGGGCGGCTCCGTCGTCGCCACCGCGGGGTTTGGGTTGCCGTTCGCCGGGGAAGTTGGCTGCGCCGATTCGGGCCTCTGCATCAGTTCATCCAAAAAATCGTCGGCGTTCTTCGCTCCTGGCGTTCCCATGACTTCCGCTCCTTGTACCTCCGTCCTCAGCCGGGTTTGGTCCGATGCTTGTTGTTGACCCTCCCCGAACGCTGGATGGTCTTGCTGTTTCCCGGCGCGGGATTTCCCAATTTCGCTCTTAATGCTGGCTGTATCCACGGTCGCCAGCTTGAACCGCTCTACGATACGGTTGATTTTGGACGCGTCCTCAGCCCGCACCATCACGTCGCACAATCCATCGACATTCTTTTTGTCCCGCAGGGCACAGTACAGGACGCCGTAACGTTTGGCCTCCTTGCAAAACGTGGGCAGGTCTTCGTTTTTGACGGCAAACACTTTCAATTCCTTGCCGCTGCGAAGCAAGCTTTCCAGACGGATGCTGCCCTTCGTCCGCTTCTGCCCCTGTAGGGCGGCAAACAAATAGACGGCCAGATGCTTAGCGCCTTCACCGGAAATCTTGGCCATTACCTCGATACCCCGCAGACTCATGTTGACGACCTGATCGGCCGCCTCGGCTCCACTGCTCATGGATGGAATCCTCCCTTCGTAATGGTTGATTTTGCTTGTCGCCATGTAGTTTAGTCATCATTTCACCGGATCGGGCAAGGATGCCCGCACACAGCTTCACCTCCTTTCGGAGCGCGGCAAGGCGCTTGGATAATACGGCTATTTGCGCTTTGCAAGCGTCGATCCGGCCTTCCTCCTTGCAGCGGCGGAGGCGGTTGTACAGCGCTTTGCGCTCACTGGAAAGCAGGCGCATCTCCTGCCGGACGACGGATACATAGTCCAAAAGCTGATCCTTGCTGGAAATACGGTGCTGACAGAGCAGCTTGGTCTGCGCGGTAATAACCGCCAAATGCCGCAAGTCTTCACGCAATAAAAAATGCGTCCTTCTCACGGACGCGCGAAAATGAGGCAGTATGCCCATCTCATATAAGTAGCGCAAGTACAATGCTTGCAAGCCGCTGAACTTCCTGCCGGATCGAAGCGTTCCTTTGCAAACGGCGCGCCTGCGTCGCGGCATGGGCAGAGGCTGTGATTTACAGGGAATGCGATTTCGTAAAATCCGCTGTTTCAAAGCATCTTCCGTATAGTCGTCCCCCAAGCTGCGCAAACGAACGAAACGTTCCTTGCCCGGTGGACGCACCGCCATATGCTTCACGGTCGTTTTCACTTCATAACCCTGCTTATGCAAAGCAGCGATAAACTGGGTCCACGTCATGGATGCCGCAATCGCCAGATCTACATCGCTCCGAATCGCCCCCCTCCAGGTCGGCTTGCCTTCCCGATCCGCTTTCCATTCTCCGTAGTGTTTGGCCTTGCCCGGCTCGGGCTGCTCGATTACTGACAATGCATGTTCACGGCATAACCGGTCGGATGTTCTCCGTAGAAGGGCGTAGGAGGCTTTGTTGTCGTAATAACGTTTGCCGTCCATAAAGGAGACGGAGTTCAGCACAAAGTGATTGTGCAAATGCTCCTTGTCCAGATGGGTCGATACCACGACTTCAAAACGATCGCCCCATAGCTCATGTGCCAGCTTGACGCCGATGGTGTGCGCCGTTTCCGGCGTCGTTTCGCCGGGTGCAAACGCTTGGTAGCCGTGAAACGCGACGATGCCATCCGTCTTCTGAAATTGACGCTTGGTGCGCTGCATTTGCTCGTAAGCGGTAAGCGGGTCGCAATTGATGCCGCTCACGTAAAGCAGCCTTTCCGTCTTGGCATCCGCTTTTGCATATTCCAGCACCTGCCGCAAGCCTTCATTCTTCACGGCGCGATCTTGCGCTGTTTTGTCGGGATCGGTGGCGTAATCAATCACGCGCTTCAATCGGTCGGTGACATCCCATATCGCCGTCGTCGCCATACGTGACGCCCCCTTTACGGCGGATGCACATTTGGAGTCGCTTGCTCGGTTCTTCGTTCCGGCGCAGTCACGACCTGTTGAATTTGTTGGACGGCGCGGCGCAACTGATCGGCCTCCTGTTGAAAAGTGGCCCGATCCAGATGACCTGTCGAATGCGCTTTCGCCGCCAGTTGATTGAGATTGTTGCCAATGGCGTGAAGCTCGCGCATCATCGCATAATAATCCGGCGGCGGCAGCGGTTTCGGTATATACCCATTGATGAGCGCCCGGATGTACGCTTCCCGAGAAAGACCTGTTTGTTTCACTTCATTCATTAGGCGAGCATGTTCGCTTTCACTTAAACGAAGCAGAAATGAGATCGAACGTTTTCTCAACGAACAACCCCCTTTCAAAATCAACTATTCGAAGAAGCTTACCGCCGCGATAAACAAGCGATCTGTAAACCATCCGCTCATCGAATCGTTAACATCGCGATGAGGGGTCTTAGGGGCGCAGGCTCCTAACAAGCGAATTTGGATATCCAAATTCAGTGCTTGCTGCAACACGAGACATTCGTCTCGCGTCGCCATCAAACCACCTGCCGGGAACAAGAGAGGACCCCAAAAACACAAAAAGACGCCGATCCACTCGGGCGTCTTCCGCAATACTTTTTTGTTATCGCACCAACCAGCGGTAATCCTGGCGGCAGTCTACAATGAAATCGACATACACGATTTCATCCTGAATCTGATACAACACCAGAACCCATTTTTCCACAAACATCTTGTGGTACTTGTTTGACGGGATAAATTCCGCTTCGAGAAAAGGATAACGTTCCGGCATACTCGCTAAGGAACGTATCGCATGCAGCAATTCGTTTTTCGTTTTCCGCGCCGCATCCGGACTTTTCTCCGCAAGAAATCGCACATGAACCGCCAGCATTTGGCGGGCGCGATCGGAAACGACGATCTTATATCGGGGCATCTTTTCCATGCTGAACCTCGTCAATAATGCCCTCCAGGTAATCGTCCAGTTCATCCGGCGTCACACCAGCACGGCCCGCCAAACGATCCTCTTGCACAGCGAGCAGTTCTTCGCGCAGCTTTAACATCTTCTCGCGACGGGAGAACGTCTCGATGTCCATCACGACGAGATCGCCTTCACCGTTCTTGGTCAGATACACCGGTTCCCCGGACGATTTGCATAGATCGGCAATTTCATTATAGTTTTGCCGGATACTGGCGGAAGGCTTGATAATCATCTTGGTCACCCCTTGCATAGCTGTATATTGATTTTATTATACCTATTACATGCTATACAATCAATGCGGTTGCGCTTATCCTCAATCTATTCACATCTTATCCACATGCTGCGAAAATTTTCCGTAACCCAGAAAGAAAAGACATCGACCGTTCAGCGTCTACCGCTATCGGGATGGTTCACCGCATCTTCTTCGGAATTCCATCAATTCGTTGTTTACATCCTTTCCGAACTTAGGCGGCTCATCGGATATGAGAAGGGCGGGGGAGAGGAGCCTCTGTATCGTGGCTGCCGCCAATCGCCCCGGCTCATCATTATCCAGGTGCAGGACAAGTCGATTTACTTGGGGAAAGCACTTCAAGTAATGCGTTAGGGCAGACGGGGGAGTAGAGTCCTCCCCATTTGTCCTGGGCCTGTATATTCCGGCTAATGAAAGCTTATGCGCCTGCCGCCAATTCCGGCCAACGAGATGTTCCAGCGCGCAGTAGGATAAAAGATCAATGGCGCTCTCAAACAGATGCAGTTCCGTACTGTTTTCCGAGGCCGGAATGGAAAACGAATACCGCTTGTCGCTGCCAGCAGCTTCCCCCATATAACGGGTGCTTGTCGTACCGCGTATCGCCGCATAGCGCGGCGTCCCTTCCTGGTCAAATCCGACGAATACCGCGTTGTGATAGCGTCGGCTTTCATACAAGCGCCCCGTTTCGAGACAGTAGTCGATCACCGAACGGTGGATGCCTCGTTTGCTGAGATAGGTCACGACGCGATGCGATGTATGATTCGGTTCGGGAAGCTCAAACCGCGCTGGAAAAGAGCGTTGTTGCAAAGATTGCGAAAATGCAGGTGCGCTGTCTGGATGAACGCCTTCAATTTGCAGCACCGCATCGGGAAAAGACATGCCCCGCACTTTGATCAGGTAATCCAGCGCCGAGCGCCCGCCGATCCCCCTTGACCACCAGTACCATTTGCCGTTGGAAATTTTCAAGCTGTCATGTGTTCGGGTGGTGTAGACATTGCGGGAGCAGCGTACCAGTTCCGCAGGCTCGTGCATATGCAAATATGTGAGCAAATCCAGTTTTTTGGCACGTTCGATCTGTTCCTTGCTTACATAGCTCATTGCCGCAGCTCCTTTTGGAAATCCAAGCAGCGTCCGATGGGTATATTGTTCATCGTGCCTTACCCCTCTTTTTGGGGTACGTATAAGCTCTGCCTTCCTTCAATTTCGTAACGCCTTTCTTTTTCATGAATGCGTCTAAATCGCCTTCATGAACTTGACTGGTCACCCCGTTTGAGTCGCGGATGTAATAATACGTGTCGCCAAATCCGTTTTTCTCTTTGGATATCAACTCCAACGATGGCACGGTTTCTCCCTCCTCGATCAAGCCGGTTCCGTAACAAAAAGGCGGTAGAATCGGACAAAAGCATCCGCCGCTTGGGATGGCATACAACATGTTCATTCCTCCGGAAATGAGAAAAGGACCCCAAAACCGGAGTCCATTTCGTCATGAGATTTATAATCTTATCAGGTGGGCTTATCTTCGACCTGTGAAATACTACGCATCGTAAAAATTTCCTAAACAACAAAAAAGCCTGTCTCGCGATGAAGCAAGGCAAGCTTTCCTACCGATATTGCGATGACTTACCGATCCCTGTCCGGTTCACTTTTTTCCATTTCTTTAAACTCGATGCCGTCGATGGCATGCTCGTAAAGGAAGACCTTGATGGCGCGCATATCATTCGTGTTGTCGTACGCTGTCAACAGTTCGTTAAACTTCTCCATGTTTTTCTCTGTAATGGTCAGCATACCGTTTCCCTTTTCCAATAGCAGCTTGTTGGCCAGTAAAAGTGAAGTCCGCTTGTTGCCGTCCCAAAACATCTGCCGCCGCGCGCCCCACAGAAAAGCGGTAATCGCCCTCTCGGTATTCGTCATATCCGCAGACAAAAGCACGGCAAATTCCTGCTCGATTTCACCGCTTACGGTGAGAGGGGGCACATCATCCGTTCCGGGAATGCCGATTCTTCCCGTTCGCAAAACGCCCCATTCCAACGCTTCGTTTCTCGCCACATATTCGTTCAATTTGCAAATGTATGTCAGCGTTGTCGGCTCGTCAATGGTAGTAACCAGGTAGCGTCAGGCATCCCGCATATTCAGTACGGCCTGAATGTCGTCCAAGGTAACACCGGGTACGTTCACACCGTTCAAAATCGTTTGCGTCTGCGGAAAGGTGATGTTTCGGTTCTCCATCTTCATGCCGCAATATATATTTTCATCCCATTTCTTTTTGGCCAGAAACACGCTCTGTTGCCTGGTCAATGCAAATTTATCCGAGAAAGCGTTCATCTTCGTTCCCTCCGCCTGTAGATCATTAGTTCCGGTTTTTAGCTGAAAGGCATAGATACGCCACTAATTGGGATTAGAAAATAAGCAAAAGCAGCCAACTCCAAAGGGAGTGGCTGCCATAAACATGTTCGATATGAGCCATCTTCGCTGCGGCATCCTGCCTTAAAAATTCCAGCGTGTCTATCGCTTTTTTCAGCTTCGGCTCATTCATCGCAAGCACCTTTCAATTTTCTGAACTATTGAAGAGGGGTTAATGCTTTAATCTCCTCAACCGACAGTCCTGTTGCTTTAGCAATGGTTTGGATATCGATTCCCATGGCAAGGAGCCTAGCCGCAGTTTCCGCATTTGCCTCTGCCTTAGCCTCTGCCCTTGCCCCTTCAATGCGCGACTTTTCGTCGCTGAGCGCTTTCATCCGGGCGTCGTAAGCCATTCTCGCCGCGGCATCCTGACTTAAAAATTCCAGCGTATCCATCGCTTTTTTCAGCATCGGTTCATTCATCGTAAGCACCTCCCAATTCGATTTGTCCACGCCTCTCAAAAACAGCAACCAGTTGACCAACCCGCCTCGATCAAGCGGAATCGAATGCTGATCCAGCTTTGACAGTTCCATCACATGAATCTCGATGTCATCCAGAAGCGCAATCCCGGTATGATCTTCCCGCAAATAAAACACGCTGTGGTAACGATCATTGGGCAGGCAGGAATAATTCAAAATGTTGATCGTCACGCATTTTTTTAACGCATTGTAGTTGCTGCCCTTCGGAATCTGATGATAGTACATCTCGGCCCAATAGAACAGGGTTCGCTTCTCCATATGATACGGGTTAAACAGCTGCATCTCAATATTCAGCAGTTCGCCCTTCGCCGTCTTGGCCTTAATATCCATAATCGACTGCTTGTCGTCGAGGCCGTCCGCCTCCGTATACGGATTCAGCAGGACAATCTCCGTCAGCGGCGTCTCGCCCGCCTCGCGAAATGTGCTGTTCAAAAAAGCGAGCAGCACATCCCGATTATGTTCGCTGCCAAAAATGCGTTTGAAAACAATATCCACGCGGGGATCAAGCAAGTCATGCATCGGAAAACCACCCCATTCCTTTCCTTTTTAGTATATCATTTTCGTCCTGGAAGATGAAATACTTCGCCGGGACATCGGCAGGTTACAACACGCCAATTGTGCGCAAATATGCGAAACATCGGCATGGCCTTGGATGTAAAGCGCGATACCAGACCGTTATCGCTCACGGCCCACAGCCCGCCGTTCCGGTGCTTCTAATTCTTCGTCCGGCACGCTGTCCACGGCTTCGTTTTCCCGTTTGTCCATATTCAGCAGGGCATTCAATTCCGCAAGACGCGCCGCTTTCGTTTGCAGCTCCTGCTCCTTCTCGAAAGGAGCCGCGATTTGTTCTTTCGCCGTTTCCATTTGCAGACGCAAGGTGGCAAGCTGCTCGCGGGCATATTCCAGCTTCGCAGGCAAGTCGGACAAGGCGTTGTTGATGCGGCTAATGTTGCCGCCTGCATCCGCTCCGAGCGTCACCGTATGACCCAGTGCGCCGCGCAACGTGACCTTGTATTCCTTATGGAAACTGTCAAAGGACAGCCACAAGGAAAATCCCCGGTAGCTGCCGAATTCCTGCGGATCGGACGATATCATTCCTTTGCAAGCATCCAGCAAAGCCGCGCCCGCTGCCGCCCTTTCCGAGTAGGTGTAATCTTTGACCGTCATGCCGGGGAATTTATCTGCCCCATCCGCCTCGGATGCCAGAGAACGTGTATACAAAGCCGCGTCCTGTTCATAGCCGGCAATCCGTTCCTCCGTGGACCTGATTTGCTGCGGCAGCATTCTGAGCAGCCGGTCCTCCAGTGCGTAGCGCTGGCTCAAATGATTGGCTTTGAGCAGCTTCAATTTGGATACCTGGATGTCCAGGTCCATTTTCTCCTTGATGTACGGGTTGCCGGTCGCCAGCGCCTTCACCTCGGCATAGGAGAGGGCCGTCTCGTCGATATCCTCGGCGGAACGCACCGGCGACTTGCTGGTCATGATCTGCGAAATGAAGCGCTGCTTGTTCTCCAGCGTTTGATAAAGGTACGCGTCGAACGTGTTCTCCGTCACATAGCGAAAAATATGCACTTCGCTGTTCTGGTTGCCTTGCCGGATTATGCGCCCGCTGCGCTGCTCCAGGTCGCGCGGACGCCAAGGGCAGTCGAGGTCGTGAAGGGCAATCAGCTTCGTTTGCACGTTCGTGCCCGCGCCCATTTTGAATGTCGATCCGAGCAGTATCCGAACCTGTCCGCTGCGTACTTTGGCGAACAGTTCCTTTTTCTTGACCTCGGTATTGGCATCGTGAATATAGGCGATTTCCTCGGCAGGAACACCTTTCTCCATCAGCTTGCGCCGCAGCTCGTCGTAGACGTTGAAGGAGCCATCCTGTTTGGGGATGGATAGATCGCAGAACACCAACTGGGTCAACCGCTGCTCCTGATGTTCTTCCCAATACCGGTAAACATTGTCCGCGCAAGCGCTGACTTTGCTGCCTTCGTCGTCGGGAAGCAGGGGATTCGCCAGCCGCTGATCGAGTGCGAGTTTGCGTCCGTCATTGGTGATCGTCAGCATGTTGTCCTCGTGCGGCTCCACTTCCTTCGCCCGCACCCGCTCGGCGCGGCGGGCAAGATCTGCGACCATGTCGCGCTGAAAGTCGCTTGGCGGCACGGCAACATTGTGGAAATGGGCTTTCGGAACGGGAAGCTGGAGCATGTCCGCCGTCTGGATATCGGCCACTTCCTTGAACATATTCATCAGTTCCGGCAAATTGTAAAAACGGGCAAACCGGGTTTTCGCCCGATAGCCCGTTCCTTCCGGCGCAAGCTCTATCGCGGTGACGGTTTCACCAAATGTCGAAGCCCATGCGTCAAAATGTTGCAATCCCTGCCGCTTGAGCCGATCGTATTGCAAGTAGCGCTGCATCGTATACATCTCGGTGATGGAGTTGGAGATCGGCGTACCCGTCGCAAAGATGATGCCCCGGCCTCCGGTCAGTTCGTCCAGATAGCGGCATTTGGCAAACATGTCCGACGACTTCTGCGCTTCGGTTTGCGACAGTCCGGCCACATTGCGCATTTTCGTATAAAGAAACAGGTTTTTGTACGAATCGGCTTCGTCCACGAATAGCCGGTCTACGCCCAATTCCTCGAAGGTAACGACATCATCCTTCCGGCTGGTGTCGTTCAGCTTCTCCAGCTTGGCTTGCAGCGTCTTTTTCGTTTTTTCAAGCTGTTTGATCGCATACCGCTCGCCTCTGGCTTCCTTGAGTTCCCGGATGCCGCTTGTAATTTCCGAAATCTGTTCGTACAGTTGCTGCCGCTGACGCTCCGTCGAAATCGGAATTTTCTCAAACTGCGAATGGCCGATGATGATCGCATCATAATCGCCGGTGGCAATCCGCGCACAAAACGTTTTGCGGTTTTTCGTTTCAAAGTCCTTCTTGGTCGCCACCAGAATATTCGCCGACGGATACAGCTGCAAAAACTCCGCCGCCCACTGTTCGGTCAGATGGTTCGGAACGACCAGCATACTCTTGTTGCACAGCCCAAGATGCTTGCTCTCCATCGCCGCGGCGGTCATGGCGAAAGTTTTTCCTGCGCCGACACAATGAGCGAAAAGGGAGTTGCCGCCGTACAGCGCCCGGGCAACCGCATTGACCTGGTGCTGGCGCAGCCGGATTTCCGGGTTCATCCCGGTGAATCGGATATGACTGCCGTCGTATTCGCGAGGACGGATGGCATTGAACCGGTCATTGTACAGCCTTGTCAGCCGTTCGCGCCGCTGCGGGTCTTTCCATATCCAGTCGCGGAACGCTTCTTTCATCATCTCCTGCTTTTGCTGGGCGATGGCCGTTTCCTGCTTGTTCAGCACACGCTTTTCCACGCCATCCTCATACACGGTGTCAAATACGCGCACGTCCCGCAAATTCAGCGTATCTTCGAGAATTTTGTACGCATTGACGCGGTTTGTGCCGTACGTGACGTTCGCCTTGATATTGTTGCTGCGGTCATCGCTTTTGCCTTTGACGTTCCAGGCAGCCGTATATTCGGAATACATCACCTTGATATAGCTCTGATACATCGGCGGCGTGTCCACCAGCTCAAACAGAAATTGCCGAATGTCTTCCGGCGGCAGCCAGGTTGCGCCCAAGCGAACATCAATTTCGGAAGCATCCAGATCTTTCGGCTGCACCGCTTCAAGCGCTTTGACGTTTTCGCCGTAACGTTCAGCATCGTATGCGGCAAACTGTCTGGCCACACGCAGCTTCTCCCGCACATGGCCGGACAAGTATGCATCCGCCGTTAAGTAGATCGGCTTGCCTTCCTCGTCCAGATTTTCGGGATTGGGAAAGATGACGCCGCGCAGCTCTTTTATCAATTGTTCTTCCGTCAAGCCGGTTAGCTCCGCCATATACGGCAGATCGACACGGGCTTTTGCGCCGATGGAAACGGCGAGCGCCTCCGAAGCGGTATCCACCTGTTCCACGCGGATGCGCTGCCGGATAGTGCGTTTGGTGAACATATCCGCCTTGCGCAGCAGCCGCCCTTCCTCGTCGATGATTTCCAGCGAGCAAAGAAGAAAGTAAGAACTGTCATCCGAAAAAGCAAGGCTGTTGGCGCGGCTGTTGATCAGGCCGTATTGCGCCGTAAACCGGTCATACTGCGCATTCAGCTTGCGCTGTTGCTGCTCTATCATCTCATCGCTGTAGTCTTCGGTTTGATACTCGATCAGCTCGCGCACGGTGTCCCGCAGTTGAATCATTCCCTTGATGCGGCCTGACGCCGTCGCAGAAGTGTCCACGCGCCGCATCCGGCTGTTCTCCCGATAGTAGATTTGTCCATCCACCAGCGCAAAGCTGAAATTGCGGACAGACGGATCGGCGGGGAGGGAAGGTTCTTCTTCCTCCGGCTGGTCTTCCCGTTCGAGTTCCACCCATTCGGCATGGATGTTGGACAACGCCTCGCGCAGCAGTTCATCCAGTTTGGCGTCCGGAAATGGCTTGCAGGACGTTTCCTGACGATTGCCGTACATCCGGTCGTCAAAAACCATGGTGCCCAGCACCATATCGGGATGTTCTGCGAAATAGCGATTCACCGGAACACCGTCCGCTGTCTCGGAAAGGGATAGCCATGCTTCGGTTTGCTCGCTGACGGCGACCATGCGATCCCGTTTCTGCAAAAAGATAATGTCAGCGGTCACTTCGGTTCCGGCATTGGCTAAAAACGCATTACTCGACAGGCGCACCGCTCCGAGCAATTCGGCGCGTTCCGCAATATATTTGCGTACCGCAGGGTTTTGTTTGTCCATCGTTCCTTTGGACGTAATAAAGGCGATAATGCCGCCCGGACGCACTTTGTCCAATGTCTTGGCGAAAAAGTAATCATGGATGAGAAACTTGTGCTTGTCGTAACGTTTATCCGCCACGCCATAACCGCCAAACGGCACGTTCCCAATGGCGAGATCAAAGAAGCTGTCCGGCAAATTCGTCTGTTCGTAGCCGCTGACCGCTATCGACGCCTGCGGGTATAGCTGCCTGGCAATACGGCCGGTAATGCTGTCCAGTTCCACGCCAAACAGCCGCGAGCCTTGGAACGACTCCGGCACCAGACCAAAGAAATTGCCGATGCCGCAGGACGGCTCCAAAATATTGCCGCTGCGAAAGCCCATCGATTCCAGACAGTCGTACATCGCCTTGATGACGGTCACTGACGTATAATGGGCATTCAGCGTTGACGCGCGAGCGGACGCATATTCATCCGGCTCCAGCACATTTTTCAGTTCCGCATATTCGGCTGCCCACTGCGTGTTCGCTTCGTCAAATGCCTGCGGAATGCCGCCCCATCCGACATAGCGGGCCAGCACCGCCTGCTCGTCCGCTGTCGCTTGCCGCTGCTCCTGCTCCAGCTTGTTCAGCAGCCGAATCGCTTCCATGTTCCATTTGAACTTCGTTTTTGCGCCGCCATGCCCCAGCTCATCATCCGTAATCCGGTAGTTGATAGCCGGGACAGACGGGCGGGCTGGCGCGGTGCGGCCGGCCACAGGATCAGGGGAAAGGGAAGTGTCTGGCTGCGATATGGGCTCTCGCCCCTCCGTCACCGGCTCTTCCGGTGAAACCGCATCTTCCGGTGAAACCGCATCTTCCGCTGTTTCCCAGGCCGCTTCGTCAGACCGTTCCGGCTCCTGCTCTCCAGTAATCAGATGATCGTTCAGCGGGTTTTCGCGCAGCATCCGCTCAAAATCCCGGCGATTCAATGCTTTGATGAAGAGCGGGAACTGACGGTCTTGCAGCACCACTGTTCGTTGCTCCAGTTGCACAATTTCATATTCGTCCGCACCAATCCAGACCGTGCTGCCTTCGGCATAACCGTAGCGCGCCCGTTCCCGATTCACCGGCTTGTGTTCCGATTCCGCTTGTGCGTCTGGTCGGAAAAGCCCCGACGATGCATCCGGCTGCGGCACATCGGGCCTGGCCATTTCCGCCGCTTGCAGCCGCCGCTTTTCCTCCTGTTCCTCTGCAAAAGCGGGCAACCGCTCGGCTTCCTGCCGGTTCAAGTAACGTCCCGCTGCCAGCAGTTCGCCGATACGTTTCTGCACGTTCATCCACGGCAGCACCACCTGCGTATCCGGGTTCATGATCGAGCCCCGGGTCAGCGTGATGCCTTTGCTGTCATAATTCATGTGAATATCCGTGCCGATCAGCGCGGGAAGACGCCCGCCGGTCCCGTATTCCCGTTTCAGGAAATCGGCGTTCTCCTGTGCGGACAGCGACTGCTGGAAATGCAGCGCAATGCGAAACTTGCCGTTCTCAAAACCGCTGCCGTTTTGCAAAATGGCGTCAATGACCGCTTGCGGCATGAAAAAAGCGGAGGCTTTTGCGTCCTCCGCTTGTTCCATCCACAGCGTCTGCTGCTGGACGGATGGTTCTGACTTTCGCGACAAGTCAAATTCGTTTAACAGCATCATGCTGGCGATATGCCCGGCGATGACGCCCCAATCGTAAAAGCTTTGCGCCGTTCTTTGCTCCGCTGTACCTGTCCAAAGATGAAGCACATTGCTGTACGGCTCAAATCCGGCCTGCACCCCTTCATCCAGCGTCAGTTCGGTGATGCCTGCCGGAAACAAACCGCGCACATACAACATGCGCTCGCGCTCATCCTCGTGAGCAAGGAAAAATGCTGTGATGTCCGACTTGCTCTCCCGCAGCGGCGCGGCTCGGAGCATGTCATTGATGATGGCATGGTCGTGAAAAAACGGAAGACTTCGGTCCTCCGTTTCCCGGTCGTACCATTTTAATGATAAATCAGTTCCGCGAGAATCAGTTCCTCCGCCTGCTGCTTCAGGTTGTTCATATGTCCCGTCCAGGCCAGCGGGTCGCTCGCCTTGTCCGGGGCCGGGTAAGAAGCGAGCATCTCCTGCATCGTCCGGTCGATCTGCTCCCGCGCCGTCCGGTCGATGTCCGCCAGATGCCGGTTCAACTGCTCCGACAACATCAGATGGGCGTACATGCCCTTCCGCTCGGTTTTCAGAAACGTCTTGCGCATCATCCCGTACTTCCCAATGGTCGTCTCCGCTTCGCTCAGCGTCAGGTTGGGCAGCAGATAATCCCCTTGCGGCGTGTACGTCAGTTCCATGTTCATCCTTCCTTTCTTGTCGAGTAGCTTCATTGTGCGGCAAGGAATCGGGTCTTGCAAGGGTATGAAACGATTGCCCCTCATTTGCACGTTGTGCATCCCGGCGCAGCGCCCGGACGGTCGATTCCACTTCCCGCAGCATCATCTCGGACACATCGCTGATCGCTGCGCCCAAATGGGATAATGCTGGAAGCGTATTGAAATAACCAATGGCAGACAAATCCTCGGTGCTAATGTAAAGTTCGGGATTCAACTCGCAGCGGGTTAAGGCCATATAAGCGACGGCTTTTTCAGCCGCTTGTTTGAACAACAATTCCACATGCGGAACGTCCAGGTCCTCAAGCAAACTGTTCTCCCGCTCTTTCATCAACTCCGCCACATAATCGGCGCTGTTGTCATCCACGGCATTCCGCGCAGCAGCAAGGAGCGCAGCAGGCAGATCCGCACGTGGTTCAATCTCGTCCGGCGCGCCGAACGCATTTTCCAGCGTTTCGATCACATGAGCCGTGTCGCTGTCCTGCAACCGCCAAAGCGACACCTGCGGCTGGCGTCTGCTCTGGGTATCCGATACGTCAAACACATGGCGCAGGCCCAGGTGGTTGCCTCGGTCTTCAATCAGGGCAATCCCTTTTGCGCCGCGTTTCACCCAGCGATCCAGCCGCTTGTTCCACACCTCAATCGGCGCGCAGGCCGTTGCGTCCGGACGTTGTGCGTAGATTAACAGTTGATCCTGAAACGGATATTTATAGTTCCAGGCCGCCGTCCGCAAAAAATCCGCCCAGCGGTCAGGCTGATTCGTCACCGTGCGAGCCGTGCTGGCAGCCAGTTCGACGATGCGCTGCAACTTGGCTGTCATGAGAGCACCTCCCTTACCGAAACGTGATTTGATTGGTCAGGCGAATGCCTTCCTCGGAATAACGAGCCGTAATCCGAATGAGTCCAATAAGTTGCAGTCGATGCAGATTTCGGCGGACAGTGGAAGGAGAGAGACCCACCTCCGAAGCCAGCTTTTGCCGGACAACAAGACGCAGCCATGCCGCCCGCCCGCGCGGTCCATCAGGTAGCTGTACAATAGCTTTGCTGCATGAGGGACCAACGCTTCGGCCAGCAGTTTATACCGCATGAGATCGTTCATAGGCTTCCTCCTCAGCAGACGCTAACGCTCCGGCGACCGTTCCGACAAACGCTCCGGCCGGATGTAGCAGTACAGATAGAAATTGTAGTCTCCCGCATGCGGGAAACAACGCAGGTAGTACCGATGGTGTGCGGTTTGAAAACAAAAGCCGTATACGCCGGAATGCCACGCCCCCGATAATCGGGCCTCCGGATGCGACAGGCAAAAACGGTGCATCTGGCTGCGGCTTTGAAGCCATCCCTGCTTCGTCAATGCCCGCACAACCGCATCCAGTTCCGCCCGGAAAGCCGGCGTTTTTAGCGCTGGCAAATGCTCGAACCAGTTTGCCCAGAATGTCTCGCCGCTGCTGCCAAAATAACCGCGCAGGTGCCCGATGCAACCCCGTTCCGTATCCTTCTTTATCGAAGCGGAATAAAAATAGGCCGCGTCCTCCGACACGGCCGTTTGCAGTCTTTCCAGCATATTCTTTTCCTCCCGGCTGGTAGGTGTTCGCTCTAGGTTGCGACACACATAGAAGGGGAAAGTCCGATATCTGCCACAAGCCGACGGGAGGAAAGCCACACGAGGCTGTTTTTTCCTCCCGCCAAATCCGGTAAATAGCAGTACACCAGCTTGGCCGCAAGCGGAAGCGAGGCTCCGTCCAGCAGCCGATAACGAGTGAGATCGTTCATTGCGTCCTCCTATCGTTGCGTTTCCTTTTTTTTCTTCTGTGCGGCAGGCGTGGAAGGCGCTTGCTGTTGCTGCTCCACCAAGCGCTCCGGCCGGGCATAACAGTACAAGTAAAAGTTGTAATCCCCGGCAAAGGGAAAGCAGCGCAAATAGTAGCGGTGATCCTGCGTTTGCATGCAAAACCCGTACACATCCGTGCTCCTAGCACCGCCGATGCGCGCCTCCGGATGCTCGCTGCAAAATCGTAACATATGCTGGCGGCTTTTCAGCACCTTCTGATCGCCGATAGCTTGAAAGACCTTACCCAATTCTTCTTTAAAAGCAGTCGTTTCAAAGGGAGAGCGCCGGGGAAACCAGGTTACCCAGAACTCCTCGCCCGACCGCCCAAAATCGCCGCGCAGGTGGCCGATGCAGCCACGTTCGATCTCCTCTGCGGCAGAAGCGGAATAAAAATAAGCCGTATCCTCTGGCGCGGCACTTTGCAGCTTTTCCAACATGTTTATCCCTCCCGTCTGGTGAATTTAATGGGTGCCTCCCGTCCCAAAGTCGTCGTAGCTGGACAAATCGGCATGATAAAAGACGACGTCGCCGTCCAGCAGGGAGAACGTTGCCCCGTATGGATCGACGAAGCTGCGCTGAAACCCTTCCATCCGCCACTGATTGTCCAGCGGCGCGTTTTTATATTGCAGATGCGGGTGGTTCAAGTCTTGATTGCGGATCGTTTCGATGTTGAAATTGACGATGATGTACCCATCCTTCAGAAATACGGGCGCATGGTCGTCCAGCCGGTGCGTGCGGCCGTACTCGGCCAGATTGAAGCCTTTCGGCACCACGTACGGCGCGGCGGGCAAACTGTAGTCCCCTCTCCACCGCTGAACCGAAGCGTTGGCACGTGCCGCATCGATGCCGGAGGGCACCTGCGTGCTTCCGACAAACGTCCGAAGCTGAGGCGGCAGCAGCATGATATCGTAGCCGCCCACATAGGTCGGCTTCTGCGCATCCTTTACATATTGATCGATAAACGTCTGCCTCGCTCCGGGCGAACCGTTTAGCGCCCAAAGCGTTGCGGCGGTGTCGGTCAACTCCTGCTTCGGCACATTGCGCAGGCGAGCGTCGAGCGTCACATACCGTTTCTCCGCATCGTCGCCGGAGCCGATACGAATAAACCGCTGACTGCCTGAATGATAGTAGAGATCGACTTCTTGCCTGTTCTTCCCCTTGCTGTCCACAAAATAAAACGTTGGTGTAATGAGGATGCCGTCGCCCGAGCCGAACATGTTGCCTTTCGTCATGACTTCGAATTTGACATGGTAACCCGTTTTGACCGCAACATTTTTCTTGCCGCTCTCCGGGTGACTGCCTTGCCGTACTGGCAGCACGTAGGGAGGGGTATTGCCGCGCGGTGCGCCGTCAATGCCTTTCGTGCCGACCCAATAGGCGTTTCCTGTCGGCGTCGCGCTGCCCTTTTGGGTGCGGAACACCGATTCCCAGGCAAAATCGGCAATGTCGGTGATGCGGAAATCGAAGAGACGGCCAATCACTTCCACCGGAACCGCCTGCGTAGCGACATGGTTGGACAAGTCCAGGTTGGCATTCATCTGGGATGTGAAGGAAGCCGGGCTGTTTTCTGCGAAGGTACGGAATAACACGTCGTAATGGCCCTCGTCCACCCAAACGGGCAAGTAAAAGGTCGTCTGCAACTGGCCGACCGGGATGGACACCCACGTGTCCTTGGGGACGAACGTCGTTCGATCCGCTTTGTACACATCGAACGGAAAGCGTACCTGCTTGTCCCTCACATACTTGGCATAATCCCGATTGCCGTAGCCCTTGATGTCCTTGTGCGGGCCGCTTGTGGGAATCGTTACGGTAAAGGGCCGGTCCAGAATGAGCGCCGACCGCCCGGCAGTCGGCTGCGTTTTCTGGTTGTGGGCCTGATCGTCCGACACCGAGGCGTAGTTCACCACCGGCGTATGCACCGTCACCGGATTAATGCCGCCGATCGGATAGCTCTTGTTTTCTCCGCCGCCAATGCCCTTAACCAGTGTATAAAAGATGGTTCCGGTGCTCGGTTGATTGGCTTTATTCGTTTTTCCGGCATCAATGACATAGCCAGAGCCGTACAGCACATCCTGACCGATCATCGGGGGAGCCGGAATCGCTCCCGGCGTTGGAGCCGTCTCCTCGACGGTCCGGTTGTCCATAATCGTATTTCCGTTAAAAATGAGCGAGTCGTTTTTCACCTTGATCTTGCCGATGGCGCTTTCTGCAGTTGACTTCCAGTCCTCGTTCGGTACGGAAGGCCGGCTGGAACCGCCGGAAATCGTTTGTCCGGGAAGCGTCACATTCGAATAGACCGGATCGATGATATGCGTGCTGAGCGACGCATCATGCGCGGCGGAAACGGTTGGCGGCGCATAGCCGTTCGGCTCCAGCGTAACCGTTCCCGACGGAAGCGCATAATTAGAGACCGTTGCCTTCTGAATGCCGTACACTTCGAGATTTTGAATCGTCCAGAAGCTGTACTTGCGTTCAATCGAATAGTTTTTGCTGACCGTCTGTGTATCTGAACGCGGAACGGTAATGGTCGTCGAATTCCCGTCTGCATCGGGCGGACCGGATTGCGTCTCCGTCCAGGTAAGGGTATATGTTTTGCTCACCTGAATCGGGTATTGCTTCGTGCCGGTCGTTTCCGTGAACGTGTTGCGATACAAGTACGATTTGGCCGAGGCGTTCACATACAAACTTTCCGATGTCGGAATGCCTTGCAGCACATCAAATTTTTCTGCGCCGCGCGCATCCGCCTGAATGACAGCAGAAACGCTTGGCTCCATCGCTTCGGCCTGCTGGGATGCGCCGGGCTGCGGTTCTCCGCCGCCGTCGCCTTTACGCACCGTATGATCGGATGTCGAGTCCCCCGTATTGCCGTCCACATCCTTCACAACGACGGTGATTTGCACGCTCACTTTGTCGCCGGACGTGAACGGGATTTTGATCGGAATCGTTTTACTCGTTGAAGTGCCGGAGAGGGTGCCGGTTTTGTCGCCCGTTTGAACGAGCCTGGCATTTCGAATATCCGTGATTTCGTATGACTTCAAATTTTTTAACGACTTGACTTCAAAAACAAAATCCCCGTCCACTTCGGTCACGTTTTGGTCGACCGTTTCCGGCGCTTCAATCCGGGACGTGACCGTTACCGAGGAGGGAATTTTGTAAATGCCGATAAAGTTGGAGCCGCCCGATCCCACCAGAATGGAGCGCTCTTTGAGCTTGGGGTCGCCTTTTTCCAGAATAAACAGCTTCTCGTCGGGTTTGTTATTGTTCGTAATGTAAGAGCGGATGATTTCATACGTCTGACCGCCATATGTGACTTGCTCTTCGAACGTATGATTCGCCTCATCCCCGGTTGCGAAAACGCCTTTATCCACTTCTTTGAGCTTGGTGCCGTCTTCTTTTTGATAAATGGCTTTCACCGGATTGTTCTCCGCATATTCGGCAACCGCGTCCGTTCCGCCCAGATGCACCGTAAAGCTTCGCGTTCGCACCTTCGGATTGGTTGCCGGGTCTTCTTGCAGCCAGTCTTTCCGCGTCGGGTCCTGCTTGGGCGACAAATAGGAGCGAACGATTTTATACGTTTTCCCGTTATCCTCGATCGTTTCGGGAAATTCATGATTGATCGTTTCACCTAATTTGTACTTGCCCTTTTGAAACGTAACTTCCGGATTTTGAATGACTTTGCCGCCTACGGTTTTCGCAATCACATCGACCGGAAATTCCGCGCTGCGATAGGGTACATGAATGCCAAAATAATCGTCCAAGTCCTCCGGGTGCGCCCAAGGTTCGGCCCTCTTGATCTCATCTAACGTATAGAATGGCCCTTTGCGCACGTTGCCGTTTCCGTCGAGGGACACCATGATTGCATAAAGATATAAGTCGTCGTTGTCTTTGATGTCGCCCATTCCCGCGTTCCACATGCCTTCCGTGACAAGCGCCTCGCTGACTTCGTAATAGGTCGTCACAGGCTGGCCGGGGATGGGCGGATTCGGTTCTTGGCCGACTTGCCGTACTTGCTGGTCCAAAAATGAAGCATGTTGGCCGCTTCTCGGATCGCCGCACTGCTTGGGCGTCGTGTTCGAGCATAATTGGTCCCGGCGCACCGTCCAACCCACAGTTCTGTATTTAATAGATGATGTTGCAGCCGTACTTGTGATTTCAAAGCTGATTTTTCCTGCCTCAGTTCTTACTTTGGGGGTTTCGGCTTTCGCTGCGAAAGGAAAACCCGAAAATAAAAAAGAGCATGCCAGAAGCACGCTCAACGCCGATTTTATGAATTTGTTTTTCTTCATCTATTCCGAGTCCGCCTTTCTGATGAAATAATTGCGGAATAAACTGGCTCCCGGATCGACTTTCAATGTACTGCCCCAATCGCCGCCAACATTCGTGGAAAGGGAAATATCCGCGTAACCTTCGTACCAAACCTGCTTATCGAATTTGCGATCATTGGGGAACCGCTCATCGTACAGCAAATTTTTACTTTCCGTGAATGAGTTGAATTTGATTCTGAACTTGGAACGTACATAATTATTTCCAAACCCGTCTTTATAGATCATGGAAGGCTCGGGATCAAGGAATCCTTCGATCTGAATCTTGTTTTCTTTAACCCACTCCACATACCGCCGGATATATTTCAATTCCGCATTGGAGCTTTGCACTTTCCTGGCGAATACCGCCTGCGCCCAAGAATCGTCAATCGTTTTGTAATCCACGTTCAGCCACAACGCGCCGAACATTTTCAGACGGTTCATCCATATATCCACGTTTTTCTTATTGAATTCCGGTATGGTTGAATACAATACCGATGAAACTTTGCTGTCCGTAGGATGCGAGTAGGGATAGGCCATCTCGTACACTTCATTCGGCACATCGGCCAGAATGTACGGGTAATCTTTTGCGTTCTTCGGCAAATGGGTTGTGCGAATCAGGCGGCCCCATTCATCATACTTCGCATTGGCGTCTTCTTGTGTGGAAATGAAGACGGTCGATGTCGGGCTATCCCAATTCACTTCCGCCCCCAGCGCTTCGCTGACAAAACGCAGCGGGACAAACGTCCGGCCGCCGCTGGTAATCGCCTTCGAATCGAAGGCCATTTCTTTACCATTGACGAGCGCCTTGCTATCGCCGATCGTAAGCACAATATGCAGGTCGTCCCGCTCAATCGGTACGGTCATGGTTTTGGGTTTCCAGCCTACGTTCGCGCCCATCTTTTCCGCGATGAATCGAACCGGCACGAGTGTCCGGTTGTTTTCATCGACAAACGCTTGCGCATCGGGAAACCAGATTTTTTGTCCGTCCATGACGACGCTGACAAAAGACGGAGGTTTGCCTGCCGCGCTTGCCGTCGCACTGAACAAGCTGCAAATCATCGCGGCGACAAGTCCTGAAAATATCCATTTTCTCACGCAATTCGCTCCTCTCTTAATAGGGATCATGACAAGTTTGGAAGATTTCGACTGTCAGGTTCATCATAGAGCCGATCCGACGGCGTGTCCACTTTCCGAAATAACCGCCGAATCGTTAAGATGGCGAGACAGGACAGTCCAGCGGCATATAGCCTTTTTGCGCAGCCGCTTTTTCGCTGGAAAACGTCTCTTCCACTGGATAAGTAAAGCCGCATGTGCTGCGATAATACACCTTCATGCTTCCTTTCCTGGCCCCGACAATCTCCGGCTTCTTGAGCACGCGGCTTCCGCCGAGCGCATAATTGTTGTAAAACTTGCCGCCCATCGGAATGCCTTGAATAAAGGCAAGCACCCCGACGTCATCCACGGTATTGTGCCATTCCTCCTGCGAAATGGTCGGCAGCGTGAAGGTGTAAGAAAAGCCGTATCGGGAAACCGATTCGTTGTGTTTGTTGATCCGGTAGGCGAGTTCGTCTTCAATTGCGCGGACGATGGTACTCCGGCGCACCTGCTCAAATCGCTCCGCATCCTTTAATAGCGCAATGTTCGTCTGCTGCCTAACGTCGGCCCGCAAGCCTTCGTGCCAGCTCCGGCTGCCCGCATCGTAAGCGAGGACGAAATCGTCCAGCGTGAACGAAAGGCTGTTGCCCGATGAATCGGCGTAAGCATACGGCTTTTTCGCTCCCCAAACCGGTTTCCGTTCCGTTTTCCCGTCGGCTCCCGTCCACTCCTCCTCGGCATAAACGTAGAAACCGTCGTAACCAATCACCGCAATAGCCGGGATATACCGATTGAGTACGCCTTGCGCAACGGGATCGTCGGCAATGCCGAAGTTTGCGTACAGCGTCCGAAAAAAAGCGGCAATCGCCTCGTCCTTGTTCAGCGCCACCCGCTTGGCCGATTCGTATTGCGTCTCCCGCCGCTGGTCGGCATTGACGGTCAACATCCGCGCCGCGTCATCCACCGCCGCATCCAGCGCGGCGTTATAGCGCAGCTCGGTCAATAGCGCCTTCCGCTGCGTTTCGACCTCGATCCGGTTCACGGTCGCAAACGGCAGGAAAATGAGCGCCCCGACAATGGCCCATTCAATCAGCCTCATTGCGCACCACCCCGCCGTAAGGAATGAAGATTTTTTCGTTCGGACTGATGGCCTGGTTCAGAAAATCGAACAGGATCGTGCCGGGAGTCCGGTTCGTATTTTTGACCGTGACCGCAAACGTGTCGCCGACCCGCAGCTTGTAGCGTCGCGCCGGATCGTCTTTTGCGGCCGTGTTGTTCGGGAACAGAACAGGCAAAATCTGCGCGTTGTAAAATAGGTCGTAGTGCACTTCGTAGCTGTCCCGAAACGTGTCCGGCCTTGTCGGGTCGTCGTAAACCGGCACGTACTTTTTGCTGCCGTGTTCCATTTGCACATCGAAGGTGTTGCCCGTTGCCGCAATCGCCTCCATAAAGTCCGTATACATGGTCGGCGACACAAAGCCCTTGTCCCGCACCGCATCCACAAACGTTGTCGTCGCTTTCAGGACGACCAGTTCCGAAATATCGTCCTGCTGGTCGAAGGCTGCGGAAATGGGGTAGAGGTAGAGCAAAAGAACGGCAATGAGCACCGCGAAAACTTTCGAGAAACTGTTCATGGCATTCTCCTTAGCGTAAAGCGAAAATGAGGCGAAGCAGCTGTCCGGACGCATCCCGCTGGGCGACTGCCGTATACCGGGCATTCAGCTGAATCCCGGCGGGGACGAACAAGTCTCGATCGAGCGGCGGTACGTACCGAACGCCATCTACCACGATTTCCGCTTCTCCCGTCTCCAGCCGGGCAATGGACTGCGCTACCTCTGCGCCGGATACGGTACCATCGCCGGCAATCGGCGAAAACTCCATCTGCATGTTGCGATCCAGCGACTTTCCCGACACATAGGCGGTGGCATTCAGCGCGGCACCGGTTTGAAAGAGCAGCAGTCCGCTTGTTACGGCCATCAGAAAGAGAAGACAGGCCACGCTCATTTCCAGCATCGTTCTGGGGGCATGTTCCATCGGCTTCCTCCTTGGAAAAACTGGGCGTCCGTCTATACCCGAAAGGACGCCCCATCAGCGTTGTGATGTCAGTAAGGGCGCTTACTGCTGCCGGAACACGATGCCGCGAATGACGTTGCTGCTATCGTGCACCAGTTGCGCCCGAAATTTGCCGCTCGGATTGACGTAGTTGATATTCGCTTCATCGAGCGCATGGCTCAGTTGCCCCGGCGCTTCACCAACCACTGAGCCGTAGGTCACACTGTCGATTGGAACACCCGTGTTGATCACCTTGCCATACCACTGACCTGCCGGATTTTTCCCGGTGATAATCTGGATGCCGAACTGGTCTTGATCGCTGAACTTGCGCAGCGCGTTGACCACCTGACTGCCCGATAACGTCGTGTTGTCGTACACCGTAAACGCCGTTTGCGACAGCTCCGTCTGGATATTGCTGAAATTGCTTTGCGCCGCCTTGGTGGAGTCTTGCGCGGAAATAAACAATACGACGGCGAGGGTAATGAGCGCGATGGCCAGAAAAATGCCAGCCGCCATCACGAGTGCTTTTTGCGCGTTGGACATGAACCGATCTCTCCTTCGAATGAAATTCGAAATAAAAAAAGACACTTCCCGTTTGGAAAGCGCCGCAACATGTCCGCTTACTGAATGCGCTGAAGCTGTTCGTAGTAAACGGACATCTGGTGCAAGCTGACGATGACGAGCGGAATGACCAGATAGCCGAAAATGAGGGCTATCATCGGCGCAAACCCGATCCATTTTCCCCAGCCTGCCTTTTGCTCGATCAATTGCTCGTACTCCTGTTTGCGCTGCTCCTGCGCGTAAGCCTGTTCCGACTCCAGGTCGTCGAACGCTTCCCGGATCGGCAAACTTTGCGCCGCCAGTTCCAGCTTCTCGACCGTGCGGACGAACGGCACAAACGGCGCATCCTCTTTCAGCTGCGCCAGCGCCTGATCCGCGCCCTGTTCGAAATGGAGCAAGCAGGTCTGGAGCGGTTCCTTGAACACGCGGGCAAACTGTTCCATCCAGATGAGCAGATGCTCGACCGACATCCGGTCCATATCCGCCAGCATGGCGATGACCGCATGCAGTTGGTCCACTTCATGCTTCATCTCCATCTGCCGCATGCGCCGCTGGAACATCCGAACGCCGACCGGCATGGCGTAGCCGCCCCATCCCGCGAGAGCGGCGAGGAGCGCTTCCCACCACTTCACATACTGATTGTCAAGCTTCGTGAGCTTGCCCATAATGCGCCGAGCCGCGGCGCGAAGCTGATCGTCCTTGTTTGTTGCTGGCGATTCGCTGCGGAGCAGGGCCATCACCGTTTCTTCGGTGCGATGCTTCACCTCCTTTACGCGATCGATGATGCGGCGATCGAGCGCCGCCGCCTCGCGCGCCTTGGCTTCCTCTTCCGGCGAAAGTTGACCGAACAGGATGCCCTGCTTTACCGGCGCATACAGGATTTGATGCCGGCTTGCGGCATGAAGCGCCATAAACATCCCGAGCACAGCCAGAAAAGCCATGCCCCCCGCCACGATGCGCTGCACATAGAGCCATTCCAGCCGAAGCGGCGACGCGGTGTCTTTCAGCAGCTTGACCATGCGGTCAGCTTCCCGGGAACCGGGGGCGGGACCGAAACGATGCACAAGCCAGCGCATCCACGGCCATTCGTAAACCCGTTTCTCCCATCTTTTTCGGCCGGTTGGTTTTGGACTCGCGTCCAGCTCCTGAATGTTCCGCAGCAGGACGTAGGACAGCCATACGACCGCCATCAGGCCGATTTTCACGATCCAGCCGGTCGTGCTCGCATAAAAGGCGTCCATGGCCGGAAAGTAATGGCTGGCCCAAGCTTCAATCGGCCGGGTAAACAGCAGCGGCAACAGCGCGATGGCGGTCAGTCCTTGCAGCAGGAAGCCGAGGCGCTCGCGGCGCAGCAATTCCAGATTCAGTTCGGTCGCGAGCTTCCCGAGCGCCTTCAAGTACACGGAACCGGCTGCGGTTCGTTTGTCGCCGTATTCCTTCACCAGATGCGACAGCCCGGCCAAGCCCTGCAAATAGCGGTTCGGCGCGCTCTCGATATACTGCGCCAGCCGCTGCTCAGCGTCGCTTGCCGTCAGCACTTCGTATATTTCGTGTCCGTGCAGCGCCATCTCATACGGCGCGCCGTCCGCCGCTTCATAAATGGCTTCTTCCACCATGCCATGACGATGATAATGATGACGCACATCCGAAAAAAAATGCCGGAGTTGCCGGAGCAGTCGCGTCTCCAGCCGATGGACCAGGTTGTCCGAAAAGATCCCGTGGCCAACCCAGAAGCCGATGCCAATCATGCCGAGCGCGGCCGGGTCGCGCACGCCGATCGCCAGCGGAACAGCCGCCGCGAGCAGCACGCCCCATATGAGGAGCGCCGTCTTCATCGTCTCCAGCCGCAGCTTCCATTCGTCGCCAAGCTGGAGAATGGTCATTCGTTTGCGAAGTTGAAGCAAATAACCGCGTAAAATCGGTACACTTTCGCATAGGCGATACAGCTGCTGCAACACGCTGTACATCTTTTGCTTCTTGCGGGCTTTGCCCGGTTTGCGCAGCGCTTCATACTGCCGAACGGCCTCCACGTCCGAACCGTGACGGGATACCCATTGAAACGCCGCCACCATCGCGAGGAACAATACCGTCGCTGCGCCCAGCAATAGGGACAGCCATTCAAGCCTCATCGCCATCCCCCCAGTGAACCGCCAAAAACGCCTCGAACGCCGCCTGGTCCGGCCCGGCGAGGCATGCGGCGATTTCCTTTCGGCTTCGCTCGGACAACGGATGAACGGCGACATAGCGTCCGTCGCGGTACTCGATGACGTTCCGCGCGACGTAATGCGGGCGGTCCGTCGAGCGGAGGAAATATTCCAGCATCGTCTCCATGAACGCCGTCATTTTCTCCTCGGTCGTCGTTTTGTGGCGGAATGTCTCCGGGTAGGGCGTTTCCTGCTCCACCGGGACGCATTCGGTAATCCGTTCGATGTAGCGATGTCCGTCAGCGTCCCGCCTGAGGTGAATATCGAAGTTGATGACGCTGACGACTTGCTGCTCGGCCACTTTTTCGTTCGTAAACACCCTTGTCTTCAGCAACGAGTTGCGCAGCGAATAGACGAGATCGCGGAACGTTTTGGCGTGATGCGTAAACAAGGTGAACAGCGAAGCGACCTGCGCCATCTGCACCATCCAGGCCGCAACCGGGTCGGTCGCCACTTCTCCCAAAATATTGACCGAGCCGTCCGTTTTTTTCTGAATATCCAGCCCGTCCTGCCCGGAGATCGTTTCGGTTTCCCGCAAGCTTAAAATGTTGCGATCCCGGTATATTTTCCGAAGCTGAAGCTCAAAGCTCATTTCCTGCACCCGGATCGGCAAGATGGCCGGAATGTAGCGCACCATCGCCATCAAGAGCGTCGTTTTGCCGCTGCCTTGTGCGCCGGTAATGGCCGTTATGCGCTCACCCATGACCAGATATCTGATCAGCCCAATGGGCAGCTCCGCATTGTCGTCCTGTATCAACTGTTCGAGCGTGGCGTTTTGCACATCGAATTTGCGCACAAAAAAAGCCCACGATTCGCTGAACCGGGGGCGCAGCACGACGACGCGGGAGCCGTCGGCCATTTCGTTCACCTTAAAACCGTTCGCCTCGGACAATTGGCCGGGGAGGTTATGTTTGTACACGTTCTGGCACACGCGCCTCAGTTCTTGCTCCGAGCCGAAGGACAGGAAGCTCAAATGAATGGACTTCCCTTTATAAAACAGCCACACGCTGTCATGCGACCTTGGCACCTCGGAAAGCTGCGCTTCTTCCTCCAGGCTCCATTCGCCTTCCCACATCGAGGGCGGGATGCCGGAGACGCCGCCCGATACGCCGTCGATTTTCATGTCGCGGATTTCGTCGATGACGCTAAACCCTTTGTAATGCTGGTATATCCGCTGCACAACAATCTGCGTTTTGTCCTCGGCAGACAGCTTGCGCGCTTCCTGCTTGTATATATCGCGGATTTCGTCGGCGGTAATCCGGTACGACTCGGTCTCCTCGTCTTCCATGCTCCGTTTGGGGCGATCCAGTTCGTATTTTCGGATCAGTTCGTCCAGCGCTCTCAAGCGATGCTGTTTCTTAAACAGATAGAGCAGGATGTCAAACTGATCTTGCGGCGACAAGTCTTTCGGCTCGTCAAACGGCAGAAGGCGATTCAGGTTATTATCGTCGAAGGTATAGCGCTGTTCGAGCAAATCAGCGATGACCTGCTTCACATACGCCTTGTCCCGCAAATCTCCGGACGTGCAGCCCCGCAGCGCTTTCTTCAGTTCTGCTCGCTTGTTTTTGCGGCGGCGGTATTCTTCTTCCGACAAGCCGAAATCGATCAGGTTGCTGCTCGTCATCTCGTGCAGCGCCTCTTTCACAAACGCGGTCATCGCTTCCAGCGTATAGACCGGTTTTTCGTCCGGCTGCTCCGGCAAGCGACGGCTCATGCGCAAATAGAGCAGGACGCCGATCACGATGAGGATGCCCGCCAGAAGCAAAGCGTTCAGCGCGAACATCATCGGTCATCGTCCTCCTTCCCGCCGAAAAGAGGCTTGTTTCGTCCGACGTTGTTGATGATCGCCTGCGCCAATGCCCGCACCTGTTGCATAAAGGGATCGTTTTCATGATTGCGCGGCACCTGTCGGTTGCGAAATAAAAAACGGACGGCTTCTCCTTGTTGGGTCGCATCCAGCCAGCCCGTATTATGGACAATCGGGTACGCGGGCTCCCGCCGATGAAACTGGCGCTTCATGTTTTTGACGGTCAACGCCGACCCGGGGTCATATTGTCCGAATACAAGCAAATGCTTCCGGTCGGACTGAAGCTGCGCCTCCACCAGCGAAAAAGCTTGCTCCAGTTTGAGCATGTTTTGCGGCATACAGGCGACCAGTAAATCCGCCTGACACAGCAGCGCCTGTGTCCACGCCGACAAATTGCCGCTTCCGCCGTCCAGCAATACCAGATCGTAAGCGCGCCTTGTCAGTTCCAAAAGGGACGCAAGCCATTCCTGTGCGGCGGAAACAAACGATGCATCCGGCTTGTTCGATCCCGGAAGGATGTCGAGTCGGTCGGCGAGCAGCGGCAGCGTGTAATCCCGCAACCTGTTCGGTTCCAGCTTGCGGTTTTGCAAAAGCCTGAGCAGCGCGTCGATGCCAGCGTCAGGCGGGGCGTCCGCATTGCTCATCCAGGACCGTCTCGGGTAAAAGCCGCGTTCGATGGCCGCGTATTCGCTTTGCAAATGCCCAAGCAGCAAAAGGCGCGAGGAGTATTCCAATCCGAGCAGCGCCGCGGCGGCGATCAGATTGCTCGTCGTACCGGCCTGTCCCGAAACCGGGCTCCAAAACACCACGGTAAAACCCATTGTTTCATCTCCTTTCGCATAAAATTACCGGACACGCGAACGCTTTCGGGAGCGCGCCCATGCCCGCCGGGCGGTTTTGGCATCACAATCAAACAACTGTTGCAGCATGTCCAGCACGGTCCGGCGATACGTCCCGGACAGCCGCCTGATGTCGATGCGGCCATGATGCTGGTTGTCCAGTTCGACCGACATATCCCGTTCGTCCAGCGGAAAGCGGAACACGGTGTCCTCCCAACGTATCGCCTGCTGCGGCAGCAGCGAATCGATATACAGCTCGGGTATGGCGATCGGCAGAGTGGGAGCGATCATTTTGTAAAACGACAGCGGCTGACCTTCCGCTTCGTGAAGGCACAGCCGCTGCATCAGTTCCGCGTTTTTATGCATGCCGAGCCGGCTCCAATTGCTGCACCAAACCCGCTTGTCATAGCCCGGCAGCTCTCGTCCTTTCACAAATTCGGTGTGATCGGTGTCGAGCAGCATGACATCGTAGGCCGCTTCGCCTTCGGCTTGAAGCAGGGAGCGTTCCAATTGCGCTCGCGTGATGAGCCCGGTCGCCACATCGATGCCTTCAAATTCCCGCAGCGAATCGCCGAATTCTACTTGCGGCAAATAGCCTTGCATGGACTGGGCAAGGGTGGAATCCACGATCAGCACCTTTCGCTCCATCGCCGTGAGCAGCTTGCCCAGCACAAGGAGCAGGTGGCTTTTGTCCGGCGCGCCGAAAAACACGACTTTTTTCATGACGGCCTCCTTCACTGGTTAAAAATGTGCTCCAGTTTATCCTTGCTGGCAGGCGCTTCCGACGGCGATGCTGGCGCTGATGGCGCTGGCTCTGCGGACGCTTCCGGTTGATCTTCATTCGTCGTTGTCGGAGCGGAAGGGGAAGGCAGCGGCTGCGCGGCTGGCGGTTCGTGATCGACCGTAGCCGTTGCGCCTGCCGGTTGCGGCGATGGAACCGCTTCTTGCATCGCATTGCCTTGCCGCGTGACGATCCGTTCGTTTTGCAGTTGCTGCTGAACCGTTACGCTGCCGCTCGTTACGCGCAGTTTGTCCGACTCGCTCATCGCCTTCAGATTGCCGTCCAGTGTCGAGCGAAGCTGGCGGGCAAGCTCGGTTATCGCTTTTTCGAGCAGGTTCGGATCATGCGCCATCAAATCGAGCACCTTCGGATTGGCGGGATAATTGACCGCCGCCGCTTCCTGCAAGCCTGGCTCGATGTAGGGTAGGGCATACAGCCGCGCGCCTTGCAAGTACGCGTCGATAATTGCGCTCGAAGTCCGTAATATATCCAGTTCATTCATTTCCAGCCAGATGACAGTGCCGGACAACTCCCGCACTTTCTTTTTCGCCAGCAGGACAAAATCCTCGCCGGTCGGGAAGTTGATTCGCACGTCGATATACTGTCCCTTTTGCAGATTGGAGGGAAGCTGAATGACATGAAACTCCTGCACCCGCAAATCCTTCGGGATCGGCGCGCTCTCGTACAGCATGGACGGCATCAACGGCGTGCCTGGCTGCAATTCGATTTTGGCGCTTTTGCCGATGGCCGCATTCTGATCGGTAATCATCCCTTGCGGCACCAGACTCGCGGGCATCGGGACGGACTTGAGGTCTTCCGCCGCCACGGTGCCGCCTGCCGGAATGGTGCGCGCCACGGTCCAAACACTTCTGCGCGATTGTTCCTCTATCGTTTTCAGTTCCTCGATTTGCCTTTCATATTGTTCCTTCATTTGCTCATGCTTCTGCTCTTGCTCTGATTGCTTTATCAGAGAAAAAATAGCCGCAGCCGCAAGTAAACAAACGCTTACGGCAATCGCGGCGATAATAAGCGTCTTGCGGTGCCGATACGTCCACGACATCGCTCACGTCTCCTTTCTCCTATATATTAGGAATTGCATCTCTTACCGGACCTCGTCACGGCGCTTCGGCTTTTGCTGGGTTACAGCCTGATGCTGCTCCAGTTTTTCTTGCGCCCATGCGGGCATATGCTCCGGTTTTAGCAGACCCATAAAATCCTCGCGATTCCAGCGAGCCTCCTCACCGGTATACAGATTGATCACGTAAACGGCGCGACCTCGGGAATAGGCAGAGATGCCAAACCCGCTTAGCGCCAGCACAAGCTGGTTAACTGCGGTGCGATATTCGGGTCGCAACCGTTCCGGCCGGATGACAACAACCTGGTTGTCAATGCGCATGTCTTCACGAATCGGCTGGCATTGGGCTTGGGTAAGGGGAGATAAGGGCACCTTGACACTGGCCCTTTCTTCTTTGAGATCCTCCAGCTCCCATTGCACGCGGGAAACAAAGTCATGCACGGCTTCAAGATAATCCGCGCCGGCTGCAAACGCGTAAAATTGCTCGACACCCAACGAATTGTTTCGGGTGCAGGTACTAACCATGTACGGACGTTCGGCATTGGTTTCGTCTATGCCAAGCAGCACTTCCACCTTCCCGATGGAGATGGCCTGAACGACTTCATACTTGTCCACCATTCGCTTTATTTCTTCCATTGTCCGTCCTCATCTCCTGGAAAATTGCGGTCATTCTTCGTTCCCCGGCTTCGCTTTGATTGGCCGGCTTCACGAGATTTCTTGTTTCGCGTGTGCGGCTGCTCGGTCTCATCCTCCAAAACTTCAAAGCGGTTGAAACCCGGCTTTTCTTGCATCAGGCGCTCATATTGACGACGCCTCCCTTTCGTGAAATACACCATGAATCGCCTCCCCAAAAATGGGCATAAAAAAGCTCTCCGTCCTAGGGGAGAGTGCCTGCCGAACAGGATACAGGCTAACGTTCCTGTTCCCGTTGCCGTTTTTTATACCAGCTTTCCAACAGTTGTACGATCAGGTCTTCCTTTTGCTTTTCGGTAAAGTCCCTCGGAAAGAAACGGTCGATCCGCTCGCGCCGAATGGTCATCTTTTCTTTCTGGTTCGGCTTTTCTTCCGTAAGAATCGAGAAGATCACATCCACGTTGAGCCGCCCGTCCTGGCTCAGTTTTTTCATGCGCTGCGCCTGCGTCAGCGAAGGCGTGCAGTCTTCGGACTGCATCGTTTCGTACAGGGCTTGCTGTTCTTCTTCGGACAAGTAAGAAAGTTCTACGGCCGGATTAAACGCGATCCGTCTATCGTCTACCATTTCGAGAATGGAGGAAGTCAGTTCGGTAAGGCGGATATAGCGCTGGATTTGATTGCGACTTTCCCCTGCTTGATCTGCCAACAATTGATCGGACCGCTTTTGTGTCCCAACTTGGGACACATTTTCTCTATTAGGTCTGCCCACCTGTCTCTTCATCGCCTCCAACTTCATTTTATAGGCGAATGCTTTCTCGCTTGGCGCAATATTTTCCCGTTGCAGGTTGCTGTCCACCATAATAATGGTCGCCTGATCGTCGTCCAGTTCGCGGACGATACAGGGCATTGTCTCCATGCCGGCCAGTTCGCTCGCTTTTTTACGCCGATGCCCGGCTACCATTTCGTAGCCGCCATCGCCTTTCGGACGTACCAGTCCGGGAACAAGTACTCCGTATTGCTTCACGCTGTCCGCCATTTCCAGCATCGCTTCATCCGCCTTCACCTTGAACGGATGGCCGGGAAAATCGCTGATTTCCGATAATGGTATTTCCATCACCTTTTCCCGCTGCTGGTCGGCGCGGCTCTCCTCCGTCGAGAATAAATCAGCGACTGTGGTCAGTTTGATGCTGGCGCGCATGTCGTCTTTCGCTGCCAATGCTCTGCACCTCCTTCGTAAAGGCGGCATACGCTTTTGCCGTTTGACCATTGGGGTCATGAGCATAAATGCTTTTTCCCTTGGCGCTCGTTTCCGCCGCGCGAACGGATAAGGGAATTTCGGTGTTGAACACGCGCAGCTTGTCGCCGTAGTCGCGCCGAAGAATATAGGAAATGTCTTTGGAAAATTTCGTCCGGCTGTCTACCATTGTGAGCAGCACGCCGTCCAAAACCAACTTCGGATTGATCTGCCTGCGTACACGGGCAATGGTCTGCAACAGTTGGGTCATTCCTTTAGCCGGCAAATAATGCGCCTGTACGGGAATAATGACGCTGTCCGCTGCCGCCAACGCGTTGATGGTCAACATGCCTAAACTCGGCATGCAATCGATCAGCACGTAATCGTAGTCGGCTTTAACGGAGTCGATGTACGAACGCAAAATCGTTTCTCTGCTCATCGTATTGACGAGCGATACTTCAACAGCAGACAGTTCAATATTGCCTGGCATCAGGTCAACGCCTTCATGGTGATGCAAAATACCTTCCCGCGCTTCATAGGATTCTTCCAGCATCGTTTTCGCCAGCAATGTGGCCAAAGATACCGACAGATTATCCGGCTCGTGGAACCCTAACGAATCCGTCAGGTTGCCTTGCGCGTCCGCATCGACCAGCAAAACCTTTTTCCCATCCCCAGCCAAACCGATCCCCAGGTTGACCGCCGTTGTGGTTTTGCCCACGCCGCCTTTCTGATTGGCGAGGGCGATTACCTTAGTCATTCCGACATTGCTCCTTTCATGCAAAAAGCCGGTGCGCTGAACATATCAGGGCAACCGGCTTTTTGATTAGTATCTATATAAAAAGAGAACACCGCAAGAAGGGCGTTCTCTTGAATATTCATATGTTGCAGTAACTTCATTTTCAAATATCTCGTGAGCTTATTCCAATGAATTCAACAATCTACACACACGATGTCCAAATCCAGGTTCAAAACAACGGAAACTCCAAACTCCAAACTAATCATTGAGTGGCTGTTTTTGTGAAGTCACTGCCGCTGCGGTTCGCCATCAAGGAAAATTCTTACGGCTCCGTTGAAATCCATTCTTTTGCAAAAAGAATCACCGACTAATGATTGCCTCAACCAATGCTTCCCTCAATTGCAAAACTACATTGATTCAGACTATTTTTACATGCCGATAAAGATTCGGCTTCTTTCACCTAAACTCAGTTCTTTTGAAAGGAATAGACGATGTATTATCCAATTTTCATCAAAATTCCTTTATTTGCTGACTATTTTACATTCTTTTTAATTTGGCACACATTCCGGGAGGTTCTTTAGCTTCCTCACTCGAACAAAAAGAAACTGAACTTGACTTGGATACGCCAATTCTTTACGAATTGCGTCTCATCATCTCACAATTTGCTCGGTTAGCTAGCCAATCCAAAGCGCATGGTGTTAGTCTCCATGCTTGAAGGGCGACAGAGGCATAAATGATCGCTTCCTCCTCACTCCCCCGTGAACGGTATGCGGGAACATAGCCTATTTGGTTGGCATTTGTTGGATTCTGCTAGAGCCTTGATTTATAAGGGTTTTCTTCATTTGAGTATGGTTCTAGTTGGTTGTCGTCTTGATCTAAATGACCGCTTTCGTCCCCAATCCGTCCCCAGTTGAAAAGGAAAGGTTATCCCTCGCTTGAAGGATAACCTTAATGATTTTTGCGTAGGTCGATTAAATCAGTTCAGATTTTTGCAGGAGTCTTTGAACAATAGCAGCTACCTCTGCTCTGGTGATGTACGCTTTCGGCTCAAGCTCTTTACTGTTTCTCCCAGAAACGATTCCTGCCTGCAAGCAGTCGGCAATACCGGTCTTCGCCCAATTGGAAGCCTCGGTCGCATCCGCGAATGGACTCAGCACTTCGTCTGCCGCTTTGGCAGAAATCTTGGCTTTCAGGTCGGTGATCGTCATCGCTTTGGAGATGATGACCATCGCCTGTTCACGTGTGATCTTGTCATTCGGGCGGAATGTTCCGTCTTCATACCCATTGATCAAGTGATACGCATATGCCGTGTTAATGGCACTGCTGTACCAATCTGCTACCTTCACGTCCGAGAATGGTGTAGCCTCATTCTCTAGCTTAAGCCCCAATCCGCGAACGATAATGGTTGCAAATTCAGCGCGGGTAATATCTCGGTCTGGACTGAACATGCCGTTGCCTGTACCGTCGATGACCATCCGTGATCCCATGTCATTGACGGCATCTTTCGCCCAATGGTTCGCGACGTCCTTGAATTCAAGCGGATGCCAGATGACGGAGTACGTACTGTTGGTCACGCTGTTGATTTTTGCGTAGTACTTCCCGTCGATCACAACGACTTTGGTCGGTACATGACGTAAGGTTCCGTCCGGTTCGACGACGACTCCTGTGGTGATTTTGCTCGGATCTGCGCCGTCCGGAATGGCAATGGTTCGTTCTACATACGCGTTGAACTTCGACACTTCGATGCTCGTATCTCCATACGTGCCCCTTACGGTGAAGTTGAGCGGCGGGACGACAAGGGTAAACGTTCCTTTCGCCGCTGCGTTCTCCACGACTTTCACCGTATCGGCTGTCGATGCGGCAATTTCAATCTGCACCTTGATGTCTTGCAAATCCACCGACTTCCCGATCTGATCCGATATGGCGCTAATGTTGATTTGCTGCGCAGGGAGCGTATAGGTCGCTTGATTAGTTTTGATCTCCAGAACCGCTTGCATATCTTCCATGTTTTTAACTATCTGACCGTTTAATTCACCAATGACAACATCGGACTTGGCGTTCACCGGAATCGTGACTACCGCACGCATGCCTTCCGCCGCGAGCTTGTCCTCCAACTTTTTCTGGTCCAAAGCGATGGTCGTCACCGTTTGGTCATTCACTTTGGTTGTCGTTGCCGTTCCCGCATTTTCGACTTTGCCGTTGACAAGTACATCCACACCCGTATTAGTGGTCTCCGGTGTAGTCGAAATCGTTGGCTCTGTCGCTCTACTACTGCTACTACCGCTGGATGGCGACCTCGGGATGACCGCGTTGGACTCGGCAGAAGATGCACCGCTTCCCGCACCATTAATAGCCTTCACCGTAAAGGTATAGCTCGTTCCATTGGTCAGGCCTGTGATCGTAATCGGACTTGTTGTTCCTGTTGCTGTGAAGTTCCCCGGTGAAGCTGTTACCTCATATCCCGTGATCGCATCTCCGCCATTGTCCGTCGGAGCGGTAAAGGTAATAGTCGCTTGGCCGTTACCAGCCGTTGCAGTGACGTTGGTCGGTGCTGCTGGGACGGTTTTCGGCGTTGCACTCACTTCGTTAGAAGCGGCACTGTCTCCGCCCGCATTCGTCGCTTTCACCACGAAGTAATAGGTCGTCCCATTCGTTAATCCGGTTGCCTCATAGCTGTACACCGAACCGCTGACGGTCGCCGCTGCCGCTCCATAGCTTCCCGAGGTGGTGCTCATATAGATTTTGTAGCCCGTAAAGCCAATCACCGGATCCCAGCTCAAGGTCACTTTGGCGTTCCCTGCTACCGCTGCTTGCAGTACCGGCGCTCCCGGTGACGAAACTTGCGGCGTTGCGCTCACTTCGTTGGAAGCGGCACTGTCTCCGCCCGCATTCGTCGCTTTCACCACGAAGTAATAGGTCGTCCCATTCGTTAATCCGGTTGCCTCATAGCTGTACACCGAACCGCTGACGGTCGCCGCTGCCGCTCCATAGCTTCCCGAGGTGGTGCTCATATAGATTTTGTAGCCCGTAGAGCCAATCACCGGATCCCAGCTCAAGGTCACTTTGGCGTTCCCTGCTACCGCTGCTTGCAGTACCGGCGCTCCCGGTGATGGAACTTGTGGAGTTGCACTCGCTTCATTCGAAGCAGCACTCACTCCTCCGGCATTAATAGCTTTGATTACGAAATAGTATCGAGTACCGTTCGTTAAGCCAGATACTTGATAAGTGCACACTGAGCTACTCACTGTAGTTAATGGATCTCCGTATGAGCCTGCTGTTGTACTTTGGTAAATATTATATCCTGTTGCATTTGAAACACTTGTCCAACTGATGATTACATTCGAATTACCCGAAATTGCAGATTGAATCACCGGCGCATTAGGTCGATTCATTGTCCACTTCGCATACAGCGTGACGTTCGCGCTTCCCATGCTGAAGGTGGCATTGGCCGCATAATCCGTTCCGCTGCCGTCCGCCGCTGTGTTCCAACCTGCAAAGGTATATCCCGTCCTCACCAAATTTCCGGTATTGCCCAACACGGTGACGGTTGCTCCCTGCTCATACGTTCCGTTGTCTGTCGGAACGCTTCCTCCGGTGCTGCCGTTGCCGTTATACGTCACGGTGTAGGTCGGGTTCGCTGTCCACTTCGCATACAGCGTGACGTTCGCGCTTCCCATGGCGAACGTATTGCCTGCTGCATAATCCGTTCCGCTGCCGTCCGCCGCTGTGTTCCAACCTGCAAAGGTATATCCCGTCCTCACCAAATTTCCGGTATTGCCCAACACGGCGACGGTTGCTCCCTGCTCATGCGTTCCGTTGTCTGTCGGAACGCTTCCTCCGGTGCTGCCGTTGCCGTTATACGTCACGGTGTAGGTCGGGTTCGCTGTCCACTTCGCATAGACCGTGGTGGTACCCGTGATCGGGGTGTTCGCGAAATCAAACGCGGTCGTATACGTGTTGTCGGTATACCAGCCTGCGAACGTGTATCCGGTCTTCGTCGGGTCGGTCGCCGGTCTCGTCGCATGGCCGTTATAATTCACGGTCTGATCGGCTACGGCCGAACCGCCGTCAGTGTTAAAGCTCACCGTATAACTGTTGATCGTCCACTTCGCATACAGCGTGACGTTCGCGCTTCCCATGCTGAAGGTGGCATTGGCCGCATAATTCGTTCCGCTGCCGTCCGCCGCTGTGTTCCAGCCTGCAAAGGTATACCCCGTCTTTACAAGATTGCCGGCGTTGTCAAGCACAGTCACCGTCTCTCCAAATTTATAGACGTTGTTGTCAACCGGAACTGTCCCTGACGTCGCCCCGTTTCCGTCATAGGTTACTGCGAAGTCTGTCTGATTAACCGTTATAGAAGCGGTAATAACATTTGAATCACTATATCCATCGTTTGCCTTAAATGTAAAACTATCATTTCCGTAGAAATTATTGTTCGGGGTGTACGTAAAACTGCCGTTTGTATTTACGGTCACGGAACCATGGGAAGGGTCCGAGACCTTGCTGTATGTGAGGTTAGCAGCCTTAGCATCTGAAAAACTTCCATTAAACGATATGTTTTCATTGGTTGAAAAGTCTGTCACCGTGGGCGTCCAGTTCCCCTGCAGTTTAATACTTTTGCTCCCCCCCAAAGATTGAGCAGACGAGGTAGAAGGCAGGCCAAGGCCAGCACTGACCGTCCCGGTGGCATCATCCACAATAGTCCCCGAATTTAACCATAATGAATTGGTAGTTTGATAGTTTAACAGTTCAACGCTATCAGTGTCCTGTACTGTGTAGTTGAAAACGAGCGTAGAGGTCCCTGATCCTGAATTATATGTAGCTGCCTGACCGTTATTAAGGACCAACGTCGGCGCACCTGTCACTCTAACAGGCTGATTGAAAGTCACCTTAATCGGAATGGTTGTATTCTTAAAATATGTTCCGTTCGGTATATCAGACGTTACACCTATTACAACCGGAGTATTGATATTTACAAGCCCAGAAACCTCCTCGGGTGATAAAGCCCGATTATACATGCGGAATTCGTCGATATCGCCATTTAGTGGATACCAGTTGCTAGCTAATTTTCCTATATACAAGTCTTTTGTATTGATACTTGAAAAATCAAATGGTTGGGATAAAGTCTTGGAGTCAAACTGTGTTCCGTTTATATAAAAACGGACGTTATTTCCTGAAACAGTCAAGGCTATATGAACCCATTGACCAATCGGCAAAGTATAGGTTGCGCCAGCCGCACCGTTTGGCTGCTGTCCAATACCTATATTATTGTTGCCAGAATAGTAATAATTATAAAGGGTGGATTCACCATCCTTTGAAAATATACTATGAGTTCCATTAGCAACCGTCGAACCATAATTGCCTTCTTGACCTTTATTACTGTTCATTTTTATATAATATGCGACAGTAAAGCCATCACTAAATTGAAGTGAACTGCTTGTTGGAACCTTTACATAACCCCAAGGGGTAGAATCAATACCTTTAAATCGTATAGCTTGTCCTTTAAAACCGCTTTCGTAACTTGTTGAAGAAGGATTAAATACACTGCCGTTATTGTTATTGCCTGAGGCATCATCAGCATTCCCGTCAAATGGCAGATAGAGTACAAGCCCGCTATTTAAGTCATTACTCGCAAATACAGCCCCCGCCGTCTGACCCTCGTTCAAAACGGACGTGTTTGCCGCATAGTTATTCAGATCCTGAACATTCGTTACAAGACCAGTACTTGGCGTGTAAGTCAATGAAGATCCATAAGCATAGCCCGCGGCGTTCGAGATGAAATAACCAAAGTAATCTTGACCTTCGTAGAAAAGACCTTCTGAACCGAGTCCCCATACCGTTCCGTAATTGGAAATAGTCTTGACTAATTGACCATTGGCTTCATAGAGGTTAAGTCTAACGGTATATGCATTAGGATAGGAGCTTGATTGCTGGGTCGCACTATCTACAAATTGAACGTAGCGATCATTGTTAGGACCCCAATCAATTTCTACTCTTGCCGAGCTACCCTGTGTCGCGTCATATATATTTTTAAAATTACTAACCGTAAACGGAGAATTAGCCGTTGGATAAGCGGGGCTACGCTGTACATCGAATACTTGAGCCTTGCCGTACTTACCGGCAAACAACCCTGTATTACTTGCAAAAACCGGTGCGGCGAACTGAGGCAGCATGGTTTGTAGCATACAGCCCAGTATCACATAGACAATGATTTTTTTAAAATTTTGCTTCAATTTATTGGCCTCCTTGTCCTTTCTAAAATATCTGTTTAGATAGCATGAACCTGTAATGAGCGTCCTGGTCGTCGGGGCAGCTCGCACTTCACGGGCCAGGAATACAAAGATGAAAATACTAGACCAAAACGTTGGTCTAATCGTCGATAAATGACGACTTTTGGAAAAAGGACAGACTTGCAGAATTTCAGGCTGTCCCTAAATAATTTATGCTGCGACTATGCTTGAATGCCCCGCCATGGCGAGCGTAAAGATGGATCTTGTCGTTTGTTTCTTAGAAAACCTGACTGTTGTCAGTGAGCCTACATAGTTTATAAACATTTGAATGTATATGAGTGCAGCCCATTTACCTAGTGACGACAAATATTCACAACTTCATCAAAAGCATTGCGACATTAAGCAAACCCATTCTGTCTACGAACTCCCTGTCCATTATATCCGAAAAGTGGTAACAAAAAGGTAACAAAATGAAGGGTTCCATCGATTTATGTCGAAAAAATATATCGCATCTTTTCAAAAATGATGATTTTTGGGGGATACATATGCCATTCGAACCAATTAACGGGATACTTGCCTATTATCAGCTGTGCGGAGACAGAACCAAATCCCTGGATACAATCGTTATGATTCATGGGTGGGCTCTTGATTCAACGGTTTGGGGAGATCTGATCGGGTTATTGGAAACCCATTTTTTCGTCATGATGTATGATCTGCGGGCTCATGGCAAAAGCGGTACTGGGGAGGAGACGATCACATGGGAGCTGCTTTGCAACGATTTATACCAATTAACCGAGCGGCTGGGTCTTAAGCGTGTTCATTTGCTCGCTTTCGGCTACGGCACACATCTGGCCACCAAATATACGCTGCAATATCCGGACCGCGTTCAGTCGTTAATCCTGCTGTCATTGCCGTATATGTCACCGAACCATGTTCATTTCCATCTTTCCCAACATGTATTCCCGGCCATGAAGGAAACGATGGAATCCGGCAATAAACATTTTCTCCGGCAGTATAAGGAATTATTGAAGGGCTATACGACATTGGAAGCCGATCATCCTCTGCTTCTGCATTATTTTCGCGTTGCGCTTAACAGCCCCATGCATCACTTCGCGCATTTGCTTCAGCTTACTTTGAATTCGACTCTGCTGACGGAGTTGTCCCAGATTCAATGCCCGGTTATGATTATGACCGGAGAGCTAAATGCAACGAGTCCAAGCGGACTATTTAATGCGAGCTCATTCTTATTGAAATATCCGACCCTGATTACAATTCCGAACGCATCGTTTCTGCTCTTTCTGGAACAGCCCCAAGAAACGGCGAAATGGATTCATACTTTTATCTCACAGAAATGTCCGATGCTGCGCAATGATTCCTTGAGCACGAAATCAGAGGTCAGCCAGCTCATTCAAACGATTTTTCAGCCAACCGAGCATATTCCGGTACAACATACTCCTATCCTCGACATACAGTTGCTTCACAAGTTCCATGTGAAAATAGATTCCATCCCGATTGCATCGGGTTGGAAACAGCGCCACGCCAAACGGCTGCTGACGTACCTTGCTTTTCATCCCGTCACAACCCGGGAGGTGATCTGCGAGGAGCTTTTTCCTCATTTGGATGCAAACAAAGCCTTGGCCAATTTGAAAGTGTATCTGAATCATCTGGATAAGTTACTGCGGCATCCGACGGTTCCCGTACGGGGCTTGCTGTTTCATCAAGGCACAGTTTCTGTACAATATAAAATCAAATGTGACCTCATTGATTTAATGGAAGTCATCCGGCAAGCATATCATGAACAAGACACTTCCATACGATATCAAATGTGCGAGCAATTGTTGGACGCGTTTTCAAACGACATATTACCGGACATCCACGATGATTGGGCTATTCGTGTGAAAAACCAAATCGAAACCGAAGTCTGCGAATTAAACGAATGGATGGCTAAGTATTGCGCAAGTCAGGCGCTCTATTCTAAAGCTGCGCATTTTTACATGAATATGTTGCACTACCGTTCCGACGAGGAGCATATTTATGATCGTATCATTGAAATGTTCAGTCAATCCGATGATCACCAGGCCAAGAAGAAATGGCAAAGAAAAAAAACTATCGTCCTTCGGAAGCTTGCACAATCAGGCATATGAGAGGCTCACCGAGGTATCAAGAGGCGCCTCCATATTCTTCTATGTTGAATGAGCGACATGGCAACCATCATCACATTTACGGCAACAAAAAAAAACGGCATTTCTGCCGTTAAGCGAACCACTGACCGCATCGCTGCCAGCGATGCGTCTCCTAGCATAGCTAAGTTCTCCTACTAAACACCACCGAATTTGAGCTATACTGTCACATCTCATCTATTTAGCAAAAAAAAGCAATTGGTCGTCCCTTCCCCCTAATTCCTCTCCCCTGATTTAAGAAAAAAGCCGAGGAAAAACAGGAGTGGAAACCCGCTTCTCGCTCGGCTCGTAACACGACTTTTTTATTCTTTGTCACGACCGTTTAGGCTTTGAGATGACTTTGATTGCTTTTTACAGCCGCCTTTCTGATTGACGAGGGAGATCACTTAGGCATTCAGCATTTCTAATTTCACGCAAAAAGCCGGTTGCGCTGAATTTCTTTAATCAGGCGGCCAGCTTTTTAAATTGTATCTATATATAAGAAGAGAACACCGCAAATAGGGCGTTCTCTTGAATATTCCTATGTTGTAGTGGATTCATATTCAAAGCACTCGTGAGCCTATTCCCATGAATTCAACATGTCTACACACCCGACGTCCAAATCCAGGTCCAAAACGACGGAAACCTCAATTTTGTCTTTGAACACCTTATTTTTGAAGTCGCTGCCGTCTGCCGTGAAAGTCATAAAGCGCGCAAAGTGTTGAAAATAAAGGATTTCTACGTATCGATTCGTTGCATTCCTATTACGCACTCCACATGCTTCGTCTGCGGAAACATATCCACCGGCTGAACCTCTTGCGTCTTATAACCTCGATCTTCCAGATACCGAAGGTCACGCGCCAGCGTACTCGGATTGCAGCTCACGTAAACAACACGCTCTGGCTGCATGTCCGCGATTGTTTGCAGGAGTGCCTCGTCGCACCCTTTGCGTGGGGGATCGACGACCACCACGTCTGCCTTCAGACCCCTTTTTTCATACAGGTCCGGGATCACCTTCTCGGCTTCCCCGACAAGAAATTCCGCGTTTGTAATCCCGTTGAGCGCCGCATTTCGCTTCGCGTCGTCAATCGCTTCCTTTACCACTTCCACCCCAATTACCTGCTTGGCCTTCTTGGCCAGGAACAGCGAAATCGTCCCGATCCCGCAATACGCGTCGATAACCGTCTCCTCCCCGGTCAATTGGGCATATTCCAGCGCTTTGCCGTACAGCACTTTCGTCTGGATCGGGTTCACCTGAAAGAACGATCGGGCCGAGATGGAAAATCGGATGTCGTCAATGCGGTCCTCGATCGTGTCCTTGCCCCACAGAGTGATCGTATCCGGCCCAAAAATCACATTCGTGACTGCCGTGTTCACATTCTGAATGATCGACACCAGATGCGGGATCTCGCCGCGAAGACGCTGAATCAGTTCTTCTACCTTCGGAATTTTACGGCCGTTTGTAATCAGCACGACCATCGTTTCATCGGTGTGATACCCGACCCTAGCTACAATATGGCGCACAAGCCCTTTCTTCGAGGCTTCGTCATAAGGCGGAATGTTCAGGTTTTCCAAAGCCCGCTTCACTTTGTTGACGATCTCGTCACTGTACGGATGCTGGATCGGACAGCCTTCCATATCAATAATCTCATGCGTACGGGGCGCGTAGAATCCGGTTACGATTTTTCCGTTTACAAGTCCCACCGGCACCTGCGATTTGTTCCGATACTCCCACGGCACGTCCATGCCAAGCGTCGGATGAACCGGAACGTTTTCCAACTTGCCGATCCGGGTTAGCGAATCGATCACCATCTGTCGTTTATGTTCGAGTTGTCCCTCATACGTCATATGCTGGAGATGGCAGCCCCCACAGCGATGATAGATGGGACAAGACGGTTCTGTCCGGTGGTGCGAGGGGTGAAGCAGATCCATTAAGCGTCCGTAGGCAAAACTTTTCTGGACTTTGACAATCTTGGCCTTCACCCGTTCACCCTTGATGGCGCCCGGCACAAAGATCGTAAAGCCTTCATACCTTCCGACGCCTTCTCCCTCATGTCCCTGACCGGTGATCTCGAGCTCGATAGATTGATTTTTCTGTACTGGAATATTCGCGGTTACTTTTGCCATTCGTTTTCCCTTACCTTATGTAAAATTCGGCCGGCTGCCTCATGGGCCTGTATTCGCCATTCTTCAATCCGGGCAAGCAGTGTGGCATCTCCGCCACCGCCCCATTCAATGTCGTTTTTTTCAATTTCAAAAATCGCATCGGCAGCCCCGCGTCCCAAATGCGCAATTGCAAGGACGTCCGATCGGACGGACTGATGAACCCGACCGGAGACCCCCTCAACCAGCCGGAGAAGCTTCACCAATGCAGATGCAATTTTTGCAGGTGCCGCCACTTGTTTACGTACACAAGCAGGTCCTTCCCCACTCATAATGCTTGCCGTATCCTGTATATCCTCTTCCGCGAAGCGAAGAAGTTTCCTGTGCAGCTCCCAGGCTTCTTCCGCAAAGCCACTCCAGCTTTCCTTATCAGGCGGTGAGGAATGCTTCTCCGACACACGTGTGATGAGAACAGTTAGGCTTGCCAGCAGTGCCCCAACCACTCCGATCACGGCCCCACCTGTTGGACTCGGAAGTTCGGGCCGGCCCACTTCCGTACAAAAATCAGTTACCGTATAGTCTACATAACATTTTGTATTGTTAATCTGTTCCATACGCCCACCTGCTTCCGTTTCCCTAGTATACACCAAAAAGAACCAGTTATCGTACATCCGGTCGAATATAGAAATAACTTCCCGCGACCGACATTTACACTTAATACGCCTCGAATCTTTTAATAAGTAACTTGGGGGGTTACACATTCCATAAAGGGAGGAAACCACGTTGTCTAATGAATATGTTCTCTTCCAAACGGTGAAGATGGCAAAGAACGATGCGGAGTATAAACTCGGAAAGCTCGACAAGCTCATCAAAAAGCTGGAGCGCAAATTAAATCGTTTGGAACATGAGCTTGATCAATTGCCCGTCCGGGCGGAATGAAAGACAGTGGCTTTATTCACAAATCATGAATGAAAAAAACGAGAATTGTGCATTCTACTGAACGGATCTCCTTAACCACGGTTCTTGGGGAGTAGCCAAGCGGTAAGGCAACGGACTTTGACTCCGTCATGCGAAGGTTCGAGCCCTTCCTCCCCAGCCATCGTCCAGTAAGAAAAGCCCCCATCAGGGGGCTTTCTGCATGAAGAATACAGTTGCGCGGTTCCGCTATTCGATTTCTTTCACTGAAACAATCGATACAGGCTTTGAAATGTAGGTTCCGTCCAATTGCGTTTCCTGCAGGACACCCTTTTTTGCCAGTTCTTTAATATTGGCATTGTTCGGATTCGAGACAAAGAGACGCAATTCCTCGTTCGGGAGCAGCGGAAAGATTTTTTGCAGATCAAAAGACCCCCGGTCTTGCTGATAAATTTTCAGCTGGTACCGGCCGAATTGCTGCTCCACCGGTTCTGGAAAGCTCTCCAGCAAAATCCGCTTCATTTTCTCCAATTCCCGATCAACCATTTTCTTTAATTGGTCCAGTTCATAAAATCTGGAAAGAAAATCCTGCATCTCCATCTCCCCCCGACCTGCACGAATCTTGTACACGAGCCAGTCCATGGCGCCCTGTAAAAATGTGTATGATGGGAGAAATGTTTTAGAACTCTTTCAGACCAATACCCGCAAATGATGCTTCAGCACACGAAACTCCTTAGGCAATGAGCCGCCGTACTCCCCGTCCAAATTCAAATCTACGCGCTCGTTGGATGTTATTTTCAACCGGTCAGTCTGAAAATACATCACTCGTTGATTGTGGATGTGTTCACCTCGCAAAGCCTGTGTTGCAAGTTTCACAATATCAGGAATACTTGACTGCTTGATAAGAATCACATCAAACAATCCGTCATCCGGTTCGGCTTCCGGAGCGAGTTTTTCAAATCCGCCTACCCGCCGGGAATTGCAAATCAAGCAGAGCATCGCTTTCCCCGAAAAACCAAAGTTTGGCGCTTCCACTTCAAGATGAATCGCCCCAAGCTGCGGAATTTTCTCAAGACCTTTCATGTAGTAGGCCAACTGACCGAGGGCGGTCTTCATTTTACTGGGCACTTCGTACGTGATCTCCGTTATTCGTCCACACCCTGCAATATTGATGAAAAAATGGTCATTTGCCTGTCCCACATCGAGTGGCCGTACCTGAAACTTGGTGAGTTGTTTGGCCGCCTTCACGAGATTGCGCGGAATTCTGAGAGCTCTTGCCAAATCATTGCTGGTGCCGGCAGGAAGGATTCCGAGAGTAGGGCGAATCGGAGCAGATGACAAACCGTTTACAACTTCGTTGACGGTACCGTCTCCTCCTGCAGCGATCACATAATCAAATTCATCTGCTGCAGCCTTGACGGCAGCTTCCCTGGCATCATCTGAACCTTTGGTCATGTGACAGGATGTCTCGAGTCCTGCAGATTCCAGAATATCCAGAATTTCAGGCAAGTGCTGACGCATCATTTCTTTTCCGGATGAAGGATTATAGATCAGCCGAGCCCTCTGCTTGCTCACAAGACATTACCTCCTGAGAATTGACGTCCCATGAAAACGATTCGGGTCCCACCATCGGGGCAAGACCCATTCTCTCTATTATTTGGGTCCCCAAGAAAGTACTCGGAATTCGCATCGATAGCTTCACGTCACTTTCTTGGGATTATTTACAGTCGTTCCATTAGAAGCTTGTTCACGATTTGCGGGTTGGCTTTGCCTTTGGTCGCTTTCATTACCTGGCCGACAAGCGCGCCCAATGCTTTCTCTTTACCCGCTTTATAATCCGCCACCGATTGAGGATTATTCGCGATCACTTCGTCCACGATCTTGGCAAGTTCTCCTTCATCCGAGATTTGCACAAGACCTTTTTCTTGAATAATCTTCTCGGGATCTCCGCCGGTAGCAAACATGTCTTCAAATACGGTTTTTGCAATCTTGGAAGAGATGGTTCCCTTGTCGATAAGTCCAATCAGCTTTCCAAGGTGTTCCGGTTTCATTTTGGAATCGGTGATTTCCAGTCCGGCTTCGTTCAAGTGTCCAGCCAGTTCACCCATAATCCAGTTGGAAGCCGCTTTTGCATTATCTGTATGCTGCAGCGTTGCTTCAAAGAAGTCGGACACTGCCTTTGTTGCAGTCAAAACTTCGGCATCATAAGAAGGCAGTCCAAGCTGCTCGACATAACGGGCTTTCCGTTGATCCGGCAGCTCCGGAATCGTTTCACGGATTTTGTGTACCCACTCCGGACTGATGATCATTTTGACAAGATCCGGTTCCGGGAAGTAGCGGTAATCGTGTGCCTCTTCTTTTGATCGCATCACGATGGTTTCATTCTTTGCATCATCCCAGCGAAGCGTTTGCTGGATGATGGTTCCGCCTTCACTCAATACCTTTGCCTGACGCTCTTGTTCGTATTCCAGAGCCCGCTGCACATTTCGGAAGGAGTTCATATTTTTCAGTTCCGTTTTGGTTCCGAACTCCTTTTGTCCGAATGGACGGAGTGAAATGTTCGCGTCACAGCGAAGCGATCCTTCTTCCATCTTTACATCCGAGATGTCGCAGTATTGCATGATCGCCTTGAGTTTCTCAAGGTAAGCGCGAGCTTCTTCAGGCGTACGGATATCCGGTTCGGATACGATTTCGATCAAAGGGACTCCTACACGATTGAAATCCACCAGCGTATGAGTCCCATCCGCAGCGTGAGTCGATTTGCCCGCATCTTCTTCCAAATGGACACGGGTGATGCCGATTCGTTTGGTCTGGCCGTTCACTTCAATTTCGATCCAGCCATGCTCTCCGACCGGTTTATCAAACTGTGAAATCTGGTACGCTTTCGGTGAATCAGGGTAGAAATAGTTCTTGCGGTCAAACTTGCTTTCCTCGGCGATCTTGCAGTTCAATGCGGTTGCCGCTTTGATTGCCAGTTCCAATGCACCGCGATTCAATACCGGCAGCACGCCGGGATGTCCCAGACAAATCGGGCATACGTTTGTATTCGGAGGAGCTCCGAAATGGGTCGAGCATCCGCAGAAAATTTTGGACTGCGTTTTCATTTCCACATGGACTTCAAGCCCGATGACCGTCTCAAATTGTGTTGCTGTTGCTTGGGTCATGATCGTACACCTCCTGCCAAAGCGGGACGCAAGTTCAACTTCGCTTGCTGCTCGTAAGCGTGAGCGACTTTCAGAATCGTGGATTCACTGAACGCTTTTCCGATGATTTGCAAACCAACAGGCATTCCATGAGCCAATCCGCATGGAACGGAGATGCCAGGGAGTCCTGCGAGATTCACAGGAATCGTGTAAATGTCGTTCAGGTACATGGTCATCGGATCATGACTCTTCTCACCCGACTTGAATGCAACGGTCGGAGCGGTCGGAGACACGACAACATCATATTTCTCAAACACTTTGTCAAAATCTTGCTTGATCAAGGTGCGAACTTTCTGTGCACGAAGGTAGTACGCGTCATAATAGCCGGAAGACAACGCATAGGTTCCAAGCATGATGCGGCGCTTCACTTCCGCTCCGAATCCTTGTGCCCTCGTCTTCTTGTACATATCGATCAGGTTCTCCGCATCTTCCGCCCGCACACCATAACGAACTCCGTCATAACGGGCCAGGTTGGAGGAAGCTTCTGCGGGTGCAAGCAAGTAATAGCACGCGACCGCATATTTGGTATGCGGCAGGGTCACTTCCTCAACAATTGCCCCTTGAGATTCCAATACTTTAATGGCTTCTTTTACGCGAGCCGCCACTTCCGGGTCGATTCCTTCCGCAAAGTACTCCTCTGGGATTGCGATCCGCAAACCTTTGATATCCCCGTTCAAAGCAGCCAGATAATTCGGAATCTCAACCTTTGCCGATGTGGAATCCATCTTGTCGTATCCTGCAATCGCCTGGAGAACGGCGGCTGTGTCTTCCACATTACGCGCAAAAGGACCGATCTGATCAAGCGATGACGCGAACGCCACCAGGCCGAAACGGGAAACGAGTCCGTACGTGGGCTTCATTCCGACAACTCCGCAGTAGGAAGCGGGTTGGCGAATCGATCCTCCTGTGTCGGAACCCAGCGAAAAGGGAACATGTCCGGCCGCCACAGTTGCTGCAGAACCGCCGGATGAACCTCCCGGCACCCGCTCGGGATCCCATGGATTTTTGGTCGGGAAGAACGAAGAATTCTCATTGGAGGAACCCATCGCGAATTCGTCCATGTTGGTTTTGCCGGCCAGAACGTAGTTCTGTTCGTTTAATTTCTTGACAGCTGTAGCGGTATAAGGCGGTATATAATTGGCAAGAATCTGACTTGCACAAGTGGTCTTGATGCCCTCGGTGCACATATTGTCCTTGATTGCACCCGGAATCCCGTATAACAAGGGAATCTCACCGTCTGGAAGGTTGTCCAATTTTTTCGCATGAGCCAAGGCCTGTTCAGCGGTAACAGTCAAATACGCTTTGATCTTGTTATCCGACTCTTCGATTCGTTGAAGCGCCGCTTCCGCCAACTCCGACGGTTTGATTTCCTTATCCCGAATCTTTGTATGTAAATCTCGAATCGATGCATCCAAAATAGTCATATTACCCCTCCATCACAGCCGGTACGCGGAATTGTCCGGCATCCTCGTCAGGTGCGTTCGCGAGCGCCTGTTCATTGGTCAACCATACACGGGATTCGTCTTCCCGCATTACATTCTGGATCGGAAGCACATGACTGGTTGGCTCCACATTGTCCAAATCAAGCTTTTGCAGTTCTTCCGCATGCTGGAGAATCTTGTTCAGCTGTTCGGTGTACTGCTCCATTTCGTTATCATTCAGTGCCAGCCGTGCCAAATTGGCGACATGTGCAACGTCTTTCTTCGTTATTGACATCAGTCTTCACCACCCCTGTAAACGTCCAAAACCATTCCCCGATTATAGCATAAATGGGGCTTTCTCGCCAATTGAAAGCCCTGTACAGCAGAAAGGACACACATATGTGTGTCCCGCATATTACATCCACTTTTCAGACCAAGATTGAATGGCCTCCACAACCGGTTCCAGATCTCTGCCTTTATCGGTCAATTCATATTCAACCCGTACCGGTGTCTCAGGATAAACGTGCCGGGTGAGAATTCCTAAGGCCTCCAATTCCTTGAGACGTTCGGTCAGCATTTTATCGCTCATTTCGGGAACAATTTCCTTAATGTCCCGAAAGCGTCTTGGTCCGCCTAACAGGACTCGAATGATCAAACCGGTCCATCGCTTTCCGAGCACTTCAATACCCGCCTCATACTTGGGGCACATGGTTGTATAATCCATCCTGATCACCTCTTTTCATTATCATATCATAGAACACTTGACAACCGTTAGTCGACACCTTTATTATACTAAACAAAAGTAAGTAACTCAATTTATTTTTGCCTATAAAACATTTTCCAAACCAAAAGGAGGTTTTTTCAATGATTCGCATCATCCGCTCAAATGAACGGTACCTTGCAGAACACGGATGGCTCACAAGTCGGTTTAGTTTTTCCTTCGCCGAATATTATGATCCCAACAACCGTCTGTTTGGCCCTATGCGTGTACTGAACGATGACATTATTCAGCCGGAAACCGGGTTTGGAATGCACCCGCACGCGGAGATGGAAATCGTTACGTACATGATCAGCGGGGAACTGATGCATGAGGACAGCGCCGGCAACCGGGAAATCCTTCGAGCTGGGGAACTGCAGCGGATGTCAGCCGGAACGGGAATCTATCATTCTGAAGTGAACCCGTCCACGGACACCCCTGCCCATCTTCTGCAGATGTGGTTTCTGCCGGATACGAAAGGGCTAACCCCGTCCTACGAACAAAAAGGTTTCCCGCGGGAAGCAAAAATCGGCCGGCTGCTCCCGGTCGTTTCAAACCGCAAATTCGAAGGCAATCTGCATATTCATCAAGATATGACCATCTATCTGTCCGTCTTGGAGGCGGGAACAAATCTCTCTCATCAGTCGGAAGAGGGACGCCGAACACACCTGTTTGTAATTGATGGCGAACTCACACTGAACGGATCAGAAAAGATGAGCCAAGGCGATGCCGCCCGTATCGAAAACATGACGGACCTTTCCTTTGCCACTGAGTCCAGCGCGGAGTTTATGCTGATAGATCTACCGTAAAATTGCTACGAAGCTCCATTTTCATACGGTTTTATCAACCCATACAACGTTCGTACCGTTGGCACTTCCACTCCAGCCTGCCGGGCAAGCCGTACTGCGGCTCCCTGCAGGCTTTCTACTTCCAATGTCAACCCCTTACGGAAATCCTGATGCATGGAAGAAGTTGAACCTGCAGGAAGCTTATACATCTGCTCAATGAAATTCTCAACAAATCTTTCGGACAGTTGAACGCCTCTAGCCTTCGCCAAATCCCACATTTCAGTTAGTACGAGCCGAAATACCTCTGTGGTCGGCTCATGCATCAACACTTGATCGATCGAAAGACGACTGGCTGTCGTCACCCCGGAGAATGCGGTAATAAACGCATACTTGCTCCAGATATCCACCCGAACATCCTCGCTCAACTGTAAGCTCATATTGGCGTCCTTCGCCGAATCCGCCAAGTGCTCACAGAATTCTCTTTGGCTTGGTTGAAGAGGACCGAATATAATGTTATGCAGCTTACCGGTATGCAAAATTCGCCCTTCCGCATCAAGGGTCGTAATGATTTGACATATGCCTCCCAATACTGCATCTTTCCCAAATTCCTGTTCCAGTAGATCAAAGTGCTCCACACCGTTTAAAAGGGGCAATATCTTGGCTCCCTTTTCCACCAGCGGGCGAAGCGACTCAATTGTTCCCGGTAGATGGTAGTTTTTTACCCCGAGAATGATCAGGTCACACCCGTCAATATCCTCTGCACGAACCGCAAGGTTCGGTTTCAGTTCCGCATTGCCGCAAGGGCTCTGGATAATCAACCCGGTTTTCGTCAACTGTTCAGCCCTTTTTTCCCGGACCAGATAGGTAACATCAAAACCCGCCTGCTGCAATCTTCCGCCAAAATACCCGCCAACCGCTCCTGCACCCACAATTGTTACTTTCATTCTTTCACCCTTCCCCTCTGATTCTTGTCTTCTCATTATGCCTGAATCTTCCGAAAAAGTGGAGCTTAAAAATATCGCTGTTGCTCCCGATTATCAGGGGCAGGGGTACGGGAAGGCCATCATTGAACAGGTATGCTGCCAATTCAAGCATCGCCAATCTTGCTTTCTATCAAAAGGCCGGCAGCAGGAATCCCGAACCAAACGGTCAAATCCGTACAACTCGTTGTTCCCATTTTTGGCCTCAACCAATCCATCCGTGAATAAAACCAATCGATCCTCTTTCGTAAAATAAAAAATAGGTCAAACCAGTAGAGGAAACCCCTTAGGTTTGACCTGACTCAATTCTTTTTCTAACTATTCGATTTCCCCTGTCCAGCCCAGCATGCCGCCGTGCAGGTTAAACAATTTTGTAAACCCGTGCTCACTCAGCAGATGGCAAGCCATGACACTTCGCCGGCCGCTGCGGCAGATCACAAAGTACTCCTTGTCCTTGTCCAGTTCTTCGATGCGGGACTCCAATTCACCAAGCGGTACCAATACCGCTCCCGGGATATGACCGCTCTCGTACTCCTCCGGCTGACGCACATCCAAGAGGACAATCTCCTTCTTCTCTCTTAGAAAATCGGGTCCTTCCTCCCCCGTAATATTGGCAAAAATACGATCCTGCACAGCTTGTACCTCCTCTTTTTCTCCCTTAAAGTTATCACAATTGCCAACTGAAGGAAACTTTTTTAAGGTCGCTTTCGCAACAACCGGAGTCCGTTCAGTGTAACCAGAATGGTCGCTCCCATATCTGCGAGGATCGCAAGCCACAATGTTAACCAACCGGGAAAAACAAGCAGAACGGCGACGAGCTTAACAAGCAGCGAAAAAGCGATGTTTTGTTTAATCACCTTCAGGGCAGCCCGACTCAACCGGATCGCATAGGGAAGCTTGGACAGATCGTCTCCCATTAAGACGATATCGGAGGTTTCCAACACGGTATCCGTACCTGCCCCGCCCATGGCAATCCCAAGCGATGCGGCGGCAAGTGCCGGAGCATCGTTGATCCCATCGCCAACCATCGCGACTTGCCCAAATTGTGATCGAAGGGATCGAATCCGCTCCAGTTTGTCTTCCGGGAGCAGTTCAGCGTAATATTCGTCAATGCCCGTTCGCTTAGCGATCGCCGCTGCTGTTTGACCGTTGTCTCCCGTAACCATCACTGTTTTTTCAATTCCTGATTGCTTCAGCTTCCGAACCGACTCTGCACTTGTTTCCCGGACTTGATCGGCCACCGCCAGAATCCCCAACACTTCTTGCTCTGTCCCGACGAGTATCACAGTTTTCCCTGCTTGCTGCAAACGGGAGACCTCCGGGATCTGTTCCAACGAGCCCAGAAGTTCAGTAAACAAACGGATATTCCCGATATAAAATGCGGTTCCGTTTATACTTCCCGAAGCCCCTTTCCCGGGAATCGCCGTGAATTGTTCGGCTGCGGGAACTTGCAGTCCTTGCTCCTCCGCTTTTCGAACAATAGCCTTAGCCAACGGATGTTCCGACAGTTTCTCCAGAGCGGCCGCAATCTGCAGCAGCTCATGTTTGCCAACACTCGAACGATCCGGCAAGTCATCAACGCTTAACGGAATCGTATCCGTTACTTCCGGTTCACCTTTTGTCAATGTTCCCGTTTTATCAAAAGCAATCGCACGGATTGTGGCGGCCTGCTCCAGGAACACCCCGCCTTTAATCAGCACTCCCTGCTTCGCAGCCGTTCCGATTGCCGTTACGATCGCAACGGGCGTTGATATCACCAACGCGCACGGACAAGCTACAACCAATAAAGCGAGCGCCTCATAGATCCATCGTTCCCATTGTCCTTCGAAGAACAGAGGGGGTACCAAAGCAATCAAGACAGCCAAAATCATAACAGCAGGCGTATAAACACGAGCGAACTTGTCTACAAAAGCTTGCGCCGGTGCTCGTTCGTTTTGGGCTTCCTCGACAAGGTGAATTATTTTGGCAATCGTCGTGTCCCGCACCAGTTTCGTTACGCGGATGCGAACGGCACCCTGCTCATTTAACGTACCGGCATACACAGAGTCTCCTGCCGATTTTTCAATCGGCATCGATTCCCCCGTAATCGCCGCCTCATTCACAGACGTTGTACCCCACAGAATACTGCCGTCAATCGGAATCTTTTCACCTGGACGAACAATAAGCTCATCGCCAACCAACAATTCCTCCACCGGAATTCTGGTTTCCTGCCCGTTTCGAACAACCGCCGCTTCTTTCGGAGCAATCTCCATCAGTGAGCGGATCGACCGGCGAGCTTTCTCCATCGAGTACGATTCGAGCATCTCACTGATCGCGAACAGAAACGCCACCACAGTTGCCTCTTCCCATTCGCCAATCAGGACTGCTCCGGTGACCGCAATGGTCATCAACACGTTCATATCAAATTGAAAGCGGAGCAGATTCCGAATCCCTTTCCGCCCAACACTGAATCCGCCTGTTAGAATCGAGATGAGGAGAATCAATTGTGCATGAGGAAAAACGGCCTTTTCATACAGAATCCATCCTCCTGTCATCAGCAATCCGGCCAGTCCAACGCGAATCGCTTGCCGGTTCGATTCCCAAAACGGCTGCTTGGCGGAGGCGTCTGGTGCACCGACAGGGTGCAGGGTTACAGCCTCAATCCTGCGTGCTTCCTTCTGCAAATCCTCATCACTCATGGTTCCCGTAATGGCCAGTTTTCCCGCGGCAAAATTCAACTTGACTTCCTGAATTTCAGGCAACGCCTGAAGATGGGCCTCCAATTTCGAGGCACAATGGGCTCAGGTCAACCCGGTTACCCGATAGATTTTTTGTATGTTTTTTGGCATCCTTCCCACCCCCTTACTGCAAGTCTGGCGACGTTCAACAGTGAGTGCATTCTTCCTTATTGGGGTGCAGATTTTCTGTTTCAATCTGAATGGTCGTGTGGCTGAGACCGAATTTTTCCCGCAAGACCAATTCCAATTGGCGGAGAACCCGCTGTCCCTCAGTCTGATCCTGAATTACAACATGTCCGCTCATACTGATGAAGCAGGAGGAAACAGTCCACACATGCAGGTCATGCACCTGCTGAACTCCCGTAATTCCCAACATGGCCTTTTTCACTTTTTCCAGATCAAGATGGGGCGGTGTTCCTTCAAGCAGGACATGCACCGTATCTTTCAGCAGACGATAGGAACCTACCAGCACCAACAATCCGATGGCTGCACTCATAATGGGATCGGCGTAGTACCAGCCCGTGAACATCATGATAAGTCCTGCGACAATTGCACCGGCTGACCCCAACGCATCCCCCAAGACATGGAGGAACGCTCCCCGAACATTCAAATTGTGTTGGTGACTCTCTCCGCGGGATAGCACCCATGCACTAAGCAAATTCGCCACCAACCCGATGCTCGCCACGAGGATCATCAGGCCGCTTTGAACTTCGGGCGGATTTTGAAACCGTTCGTAAGCTTCCCAGAAGATGTACAATGACACGACTACCAGCGTTACGGCATTGATCAGTGCAGCCAGTACCTCAGCCCGGTAAAAACCAAACGTCCTTTGTAACGTGGCGGGTTTGGACGCAAACCAAATTGCCAGCAAACTCAACCCCAAGGAAGCGACATCGCTCAGCATGTGAGCCGCATCCGACAAAAGAGCCAAGCTGTTTGTAATGATCCCCCCGACCAGTTCCGCAATCAGAATTCCGCCAGTGATGAGCAATGCAACAGTGAGTGATCTTTTGTCACCATGACCGTGGTGATGATGCCCGAATCCATGGTGATGATGATCATGATGGTGTTTATCTGACACACCGGTTCCCTCCTCATCGGATTAGCGCCCTTTAGGGTGAAACTCCTGGTAATGATCAAACGCCATTTCAATGATTGTTTTCACATGATCATCCGCCAGAGAGTAGAACACCAATTTCCCTTCTTTGCGGTGGCGGGTCAACCCCAGATTACGGAGCAGCCGAAGATGGTGTGACGCATTGGCAACCGTTGTGCCGATAATATTGGCCACATCGCAAACGCACAATTCGTCTTCCTTGGACAGTGCATACGCAATGCGAAACCGTGTGTCATCTGCCAAAGCCTTAAAAATCGACGAAATGCCCGAAGGAATCTCTGCTTCTTTGCGGAGGCGGTTCACTTTCTCCTCGTCATAACAAAATATTTCACATGTATCCGCATGGTGTTTCGTACTCACCCGACCACCTCATTCAAAAAGGCTTTGTTCGTTTTAATATTCAAACGTTCATTTTAATATTAGAATATGCTCTGTTCAAATTATTGTCAATCAATTGGATATCCATTTCGGCTAAAATGTGCGATAATGGGGCATAGCTTATCCAAAAATCATGAAGAGAAAGGAGTTTTTTGATGAAAAAACTTCTTCTTTTGATAGCACTTTCGTTCGTATTCGCGGGATGCTCGCAAACCGCTTCCCCGAACAAGAGCCATGACGCCCAACACAATCACCTGGACGAAACAAAGGGGGACATTCAGCAAACAACAGCTTCAACCGATGAGCTCCCCTCTTTTGTAACGAACAAACCGGAAACCACTCAACTGGCCTATAAACTGGCCGCCAAAAACGACAAACTGCTGCAGCAGATTCCCTGCTACTGCGGTTGCGGCGAGTCAGCCGGCCACAAGCACAATGCCGATTGCTTTGTCAAAGAAGTGAAACCTGGCTCGGTCATGTGGGATTCGCACGGCACCAAGTGCGGGGTGTGTATGGCGATTGCAGTCGAATCGGTAAAACTGCAGTCCGAAGGGAAGTCTGTAAAAGAAATTCGCAGCTATATCGACACCAAATACAGTTCGAACGGAATGAAGCCGACTCCCACGCCAATGCCAAACTAAGATATGAAAAAAGCTCCTCGGTCCGAGGAGCTTTTCCTGTTTCTTATTCTTTCGCCAATTGGACGATATCTTTTAGAATCTCCTGGTTATTCATATTTTCACCCATGGTGTAGATCTTGCGGATGTTGTTATTCCGATCGATCAGGAAGAGAGCCTTTGTCGGATGCACATAAGAACCGTCCGGTTGTTTTTCGGCAAAGATTTTAAAATCCTTCAAGACTTTTTGCGTCTCTTCCTCAGTACCACGATACATAGTCCAGCCGTTCCAATCCACTTTCAGATTGTTTCCGTAGTTCTTTAAAACTTCTCGAGTGTCCCGCACAGGGTCAAACGAGATGGCAACAAACTGGACATCACTTCCGAATAAGTTCTTCTGCTTTAATTTCTCCTGCAGGGATACCATATTGTGGGTTGTCGTCGGGCAAACGTCCGGACAATTCACAAAGATGAATTCGACCAGCTTTACCTTATTGCCTAAGGCCTGGGAGGATTCATAGCCTCCGTTCACGTTTTCCAGGGTCCAATTCGGTGCCCGGTCAATCACGGGAAGTCTTGTTTTCCCCCACCAAATCCAATAGGAGAGCCCCCCGATGAAAGCAATGATTAATATAATAATGAAACTGTTCACTGCATATTTTCCGGTTCTTGATTGCATTTGCCAAGTATCACCTCTTATTCACTATAGCATGTCCCCTCCCTTATAGTTTTTAACATTTGATGAAAACAGGCCAACAAAAAAAACAGGCCAAAACGGCCTGCTTATACCTGGGAAAATCGTTAGTTTTTCACAGATTCGGAAGCGAGCAGAGTCTTCACCCGCGCCGAAAATTCTTCGGCCTCCGGCTTGGTATCGAAGTATCCTGCAACCACAACATACCCCGCTTTATACTTTCGAACTTTTACACTCTTGGCAGGTTCGGTTGGGGGAATAGGTGCAGGCGCTGTTAAGTCGAGCATACCGTTTCCTTCAATTCGTCGATCAAGTCCCAAATCACGCGTATGTCTGCAAATCTGGGCGTAGATTTCTGTTTCGGAAAGCTCTCTTCCAATTTCCGATTCCAGTTTGCGAATCAGAACAGCGGCACCTCCTGAAACATGAGGTGTTGCCATTGACGTTCCGGACAGCTTTGCATACTTCCCGTCAGGGAATGTGGAGGTGATGTTTACCCCTGGTGCCACCATATCGACTTCTTTGTTCGATTCGGAAAACCTGGCCGGTTTTCCATTCACATCAACAGCACCGACGGAAACCACTTCAGGATAGGAAGCGGGATAGGAATATTCGTCCGTATTCTCATTTCCATCCCCATCATTGCCCGCAGCGCAGACCACTAAAATATCATTGGCAACAGCGTCTTTAATCGCCTTATGAAGTTCGGGCACATCTTCGGGGCCTCCCAACGACATGGAAATGATACGGACTTTTTCCCCGTTCTCGCCGCGCCACTTCGCAGCAAATTTTATACCGTCAATGATCGATTGATAACTCCCTGAACCATTTCCACTTAAGACTTTTACAATCAGAAGCTTCACTTCAGGCGCAACACCGACGACTCCAGCACCATTCTCACTGGCTCCGATTGTTCCGGCCACATGTGTACCGTGTCCATTGTTGTCCATAAAGTTACTCGGGTCACCTTTGTAGTCTTGAGTAAAGTTTTTCCCTCCGATAATCCGATCTTTCAGATCGGGATGGTTGTAGTCACAGCCTGTGTCAAGTATGGCAACGACAACATCCGTACCTTTTGATTCCGGCCACACTTCCGGGGCATGAACCGCTTTTACGCCCTCCGGAATTTCGTAGCTTGTTTCTGAAATCGACTCCACAACAAACGGCAATAAATGCACTTGACTCATTACCAAAAACCTCCTCTTATAAATTTGGCTTACAACGATGAGGCTTCTTGTTTTGTATATATAACTTCCACCCGCGAATTAGAAAATCCTTCCTTGATCGTTCCACCGAAACAACGAATAAAAAAACGGCGCAGTTTTTAGCGCCGGAATGTTCGTGGGACTATGCGTTTTGTCAGCTTGAGACTCTTGATCTTGTAGCCAACTTCCTTTCGATAATATTTGTGCAATCTTAATCTGCTTAAAGTGTTTGCCTTTACCATCCTCCGCACGGATAGAATTTTTTGGGGGAAGGTAAACCAGGATGTCAGATCTTCAGGAATCGTTTCATAGGGGACGGTGATCTTCTTATCCCCCCACACAAGGGGCGTTTTCGCCGCCAGGTGAAATCCCCAATCACCGAACGAGGGTACGATTACATGGTAGCTGAGGGTCTTTAATCCTATACTCTTAAGTGTTTTTTTAATGGCCCAGAATACCGATGGAGCATTCTCAGGAGAATGCGACTGACACACGAGGATACCGTCCGGGGTTAAACATCGGAACATTCGCCGAAAGAACTCTGCGGTATACAAGCGGCTTATCACTTTATCTGCCGGATCCGGAAAATCCACAATAATGACATTGTAAGGCTCCCTTTGTTTTGACAAAAACACCCGGGCATCTTGCTGATGGACGGATACACGTCTATCATAGAGAGAACCGGCGTTCAAGGACACAACATCAGGGACGGTTAATGCCACCTGTAGTACCAGCGGATCAAGATCTACGAGATCGACGTGCCCTACATCCCGATACTTGAGGACTTCACGCAGCGCCATACCGTCTCCACCCCCAACGATCAGGATACGATCGCGTTCAGGGACCAGAGTCATAACCGGGTGAACGAGTGCTTCATGGTAAATTCGTTCATCCAATGAGTTGAACTGCAGTTGCTTATCCAAATACATTCGAACATCTTTCGACTTTATTATTAATACGTCATCCTCTTTAAAGCGACCTTGGTAGAGGATTCGATTCGATCCGGACAGCAGTTGCTTCAGTTCAATTAGATCCTCCGAATCTCCGCGAACGGTTCGATTGGAATCGCCCCGCCTGACTTTATACTTGTGTGGCTCCTTTTTTCTGCCCTTGTCTTGGTCTTGGGAGGCCAGGTCGTTCACTGCAGTGAGATTCGTCGTAGGAATAAGTTGTGCACGGGCGTAAAAGTTGTGCAGGGTTAGACGGTCCATGCAGTTTACTGGGGCTCGTGTCCTAGCGGCCAGAACCTTTGCAGGGAAGTCAAACCATGATGAGAGATCATTAGGGAGTGTGCGATGGGGAACGGTTACTTTCTTCCTCCTCCAGATAAGCGGTTGTTTCCCTGCCAGGTGAAATCCCCAATCACCGAACGATGGGATAGTCAAATGATAGCTAATCGTCGTTAATCCGGCACTCTCAAGCGTGCGAGCAATGCTCCAGAATACGATTGGCGCTTTCTTGGGAGAATGGGATTGACAAACAAGGACGCCGTCTTTGGTTAAAAGGCGGGACAAACCGCTAAAGATCTCTGTTGTATACAAGCGGCTTATCTGTTTATCTACCGGATCCGGAAAATCCACAATAATAACGTTATACCGGTTTCGTGCCCGAACCAGGAACTTTTCAATGTCACAATCATGAATACGTAAACGCTTGTCAGAGAAGGCCCTCTCGTTTAGGGCATCGATTTCAGGTACTTCCTGTACTACCCTTAAAACCTCCGAGGAAACGTGAACCAGACTGACATGTCTTACATCCGGATATTTGAGGACTTCACGCAGCAAAAGACCATCATTCCCTCCCACGCTCAAAATACGGGCGTGTCTGGGGGCAAGGAGCATTACAGGGTGAACAAAAGCTTCGTGATACATCCGTTCGTCCAAAGAACTGAACTGCAGTTGCTGATTCAAGTACATGCGTAGAATGTTTGACTCTAGAACCATAAGATCCTGGTACTCGCTAACACCCTCATACAAAATGCGGTGTCGACCTGCCAAAAGCTGCTGCAGCTCGATGAGATCATCGGCGTCCCCGCGGACAGACGACATCTGTGATTTCGGCCGTTTCCATTGGGTCAACAATATCACCTCATCTCCTATACGGATACATTATACGGTCCTATATGGAAAAAAGATTGTATGTTGGCCCAGTGCCTCCGATTGCAGCAAAAAACCATCGGAGAGGCTCCGATGGTATCCATGTTCTTCTTTTTATTTATCTGTCAGCACCACAATGATGGAAGCAAGCGAGAAACAGATTCCCAGCAGATACAAAAACGCAACAGTCTGAATCTGGCTCAACCCGGATTTCATTAACCGGTGATGAGTGTGCTCTTTATCCGGTTTGTAAATCGGACGTTTTTCCTTAATCCGCTTTAAAGTTACGTAGAAGAAGTCAAAGATCGGTACCCCTAGTGCTAACACCGGAACAGCCAGAGAGACCAGAGTGTAAGCTTTGAAAGCCCCCTGTACGGCAATCGCCGCCAGTGTAAACCCAAGGAAGTTCGAACCTGAGTCGCCCATAAAAATCTGAGCGGGGTGAAAATTGTGCCGCAAGAATGCCAACGTGATGGCAATCAATGTCACTGCAAACATGGCGCTGACCGCTTGACCCTTCAGCAGTGAGATAAACAACAGCGACGTTGAAGAAATCGCCGCGATCCCGCCAGCCAACCCATCGACTCCATCCAGATAGTTGAACATATTGGTGATCCCGACTACCCACAAGATAGTGGCGATCACCGATAGCCAATACCAGTCATCAAACCTAAGGTATTCGCCGCCGCCAAAAGGGATGGTAACACCTTTGATCCGAACGTCAAAGTAGATTAATATCGAGGCAGCTAACAACTGCCCGATGAATTTCGGCAAAGCTGGAAAATCCTTGCCTCTCGTTTTGGCGTAGTCATCAATTAAACCCACTGCAAAAATGACAAAAGAGCCCAGTGCAATCCCAATGTACTCACTGTCAATGTCACCCATCAACATCGTGGTAACCAGAAAACCCGCAAACATCGCGGCTCCGCCGAGAAGCGGGATCGGGTCACTGTGAATTTTTCGCTTGTTGGGTATATCAACGAATCCTGTGCGCAAAGCGATCGAGCGCATAACAGGAACCATAGCATAAACGATAACAAAGGCAAGAGTAAAGGTAAATACATGCTGCATAGAAAGCCCGGCCTCCTACCTGCGGTCTTTTAAATCCTTACCATTATATCAGACAACCGTGGGTGAATGAAGAGTTATATTTTTAACATCCCCAACATAACATTTACCATCCAATCCCCCGCTTTTTCACCGGAGGTGAGATCATGAGCTATAACTTGTTTTTAACAATTATTTCGCTGCCCGTTGTATTTTTCCTGGGTCGATACTCCGCCAGATATAAATTCATTCGGGTCCGGCCGCGTCATCGCCAGAACGTGCGTCAGTTTATCCGCGGCAAGTGACTGTCTTCTTTCTCTTTGACGTATGGAAGCACTCAAAGGTTACACAAGTGTCGGATCGATTTTGTGCATACATCGAAATTGCGCGGATTTGAAAATAGTCGTACCCCGGAGGTACGACTGTTTATTTTCGTCACTTTCGTGGGCCCTACAGATAGGCTTCCATCTTCTGTCTCTTTAATTCCTTGATCAACTCTTTAATATGCTGGGAACGGTATTTCGAACATACAAGCGTAATATCTTTTGTATCTACAATGATAATGTCCTGAATTCCCAGAGTGGCAATCAATTTGTCCCCCACACTGTGAATGATGCAATCATGAGTATCCAGATTGACAACGTTTCCTTGGATCACGTTGTCATACATATCCCTCTCGGAAATTTTGTCCAGGGCTCCCCAACTGCCGACATCGTTCCATCCAAACTCACAAGGGATCATGTAGATGTTATCCGTTTTTTCCATAACTCCGTAATCAATCGAAATCGCCGGCAGCCGCGGGTATACCTGCTCAAGGATTGCCTGTTCGTCCGCCGTTCCGAGGGCAGGCCGGATGGTTTCCAACCCTTTATGCAAATCGGGCAAAAAGCGCTTGATCATCCGTTCGATGGTATCGGTATGCCACATGAACATCCCGCTGTTCCAAAAATAGTTCGGCTGTGTAATGAAAAATTCAGCCGTTTCCCTATTCGGCTTCTCAAGAAACCTTTCCACCTTAAATCCTGCAAAAATCCGGTCTTCCCCGCGTGAAGACACCTGCATATATCCGTAACCTGTTTCCGGATAGGTGGGCTTGATCCCCAAAGTAACAATCCCGCGGGTGGCCCGAAGGACATCCCGCCCTTTGAGGAGACATTTGACAAAATCCTCTTCATCCACCACATAATGATCGGCCGGAACAATCAGCAGCTCACTGTCGGGGTGCTGTTTCGAAATCTTATAAGAAGCGAGTCCTATGCATGCGGCTGTATCACGTCCCGCCGGTTCCAGGAGGATGTTCTCCTCCGGCAGCTCCGGAAGCTGCATTCGAACGATATTCCGGTAATTGACATGACTTACAATATGGATCTGTGCAAGCGGAACCAGTTTTCTCAAACGATCGACTGTCATCTGCAGCATCGAACGTTCCCCGGCAATCGTCAAAAACTGTTTGGGCCATTGAGATCGGCTCAGCGGCCAGAAGCGTTCCCCTTTTCCACCTGCCATGACTATCACGTTAAATTCTGACATGTCTCAGATCCTCCCGCCAAGTCCAAATGCTGTTCATGCCAAAATTCCAGCCGGTTGCCACCAGTATGCCCAACAGATTCGAAGCCAACGCATTCACGCCAAGTCTTGAATGAAGAAGATACAGCGTCAACAAATTGATCCCGATCCCGACAGTGGAGATCAAAACATATTTAAGATATCGAATAAGTGCCAGTCCCTGCTTGTCCCCCGGCCAGGTAAAGGTATCGTTTAAAATAAAGTTTGATGTCATCGCGATCAGTGCCGAGCAAAAACCCGACCATAAAGCTGAAAATTTTGCAATGGAGTAAAACGTTTCGAACGCAATCAGATTTACCAGGACACCGGACATCCCAATCAGCAGAAACAGGAATAACCGTCGATCCTCAGGGCTGTTCACGATCAGCCGGTACACATGCCGCAGATAATGAAGCTGTTGTTGTACACTCATTTTTGATTCATCCGCGTACCTCTCCTGAAATTCATAGGGAACTTCCACCACTTCCATATAATTCCCTTTGACAAGAATTTCCAATAGAATTTTCCATCCAATCGGGTTCCATTCAATTCCCCGAATCACATGTCTCCGAAGCATGAAAAAACCGCTCATCGGATCTGTCACCTTGCGGACTCGACGGAGTCCGAGCTGAGCGATCAGTCTCGCCCCTTTTGAAATGAGTTTGCGGTGAATGCGGAGCCCTTTATCCCCTCCGCCGTTGACAAATCGGCTCGGCAATACAAGGTCGGCTCCCCTTTGGATCAGAGTTAACATTTCGGTAAGCAATTCGGGAGGATGCTGCAAATCGGCATCCATCACGGCCAGAATATCGCCTCGAGCAGCTTCAAACCCCAGGATTACCGCCGTAGCCAGCCCCTTTTCCTCATTACGGTGAATGAATCGAAATTCCGGATATTGTTTGTGAATTTTTTCGAGTACACGCGGCGTATCGTCAGTACTGTCATCCACAAAAATAACTTCGTAAGTTTCTCCGTTCAGTGCCCCGCGAATGCGATTCACCAGCAGAGGGATGTTAGCTTTTTCGTTATATGTGGGTATGATGATACTTATCATCGGTGCCTCCTATGTACCTGGCAATGAGGTGAGCATATGACCCGGCGAAATGCCTGGCTTTATACTTTTGCGCTATTTTTGCTTCATCAATTCATCGTGATCGGGGGAAGTTTTGTTTTTGTCAGCCGGCATTTTTCGGTGCCTTCTCTAAAAGAGTATTTGCAGTATGCCCTGATCGACAATTTTGTACGATGGGATTCTCTTTGGTACATCCGGATTGCACATGAAGGATACCGTTGGGACCAGCCCGCCGCTTTTTTTCCGTTATACCCGTACCTTATGGGAGCGCTTCACGATACCTTGGGACTCTCGTACAGGATCGCCGGACTGCTGATTGCAAATGCAGCTTTTCTGTTGGCGATCTACCTGCTCCTTCGATTGCTGGCCATGGATTACCCGCGTGAAACAGTTGTAAAAGCACTTACTCTTCTGGTAGTGTTTCCAACATCGTTTTATTTTTCCGCCGTCTACACGGAATCTTTATTTTTGTTTTTGACGGTAGGGTGTTTTTACTGTATCCGTGAACGGCAGTGGTTATGGGCGGGAGTGTTCGGCTTCTTCGCTTCGATGACGCGAAATACAGGCATTTTGCTTGTGCTGCCTTTCTTGTACGAATATCTCGCGGATAAAAAATTCCAATGGAAAGAGATTCGAGCAGACATTCTTTTGATCGGATTGATTCCAGCCGGAATTGCAGCCTATATGATTCTTCTCTATACCAAAATTGGCGATCCGCTCGGCTTCGTTCACGCCCAAAAGTATTGGAAACGATCCTTTCTCTGGCCCTGGGCGACCGTTTGGCAGGGGACATGGGATATGCTTTTCAAGCCCCGAAACGGTTGGATTCGAAAGCATCGGTTGATTGAAGCGGGGATCGCCTACTGGGAGATCCTCCTTACGGGACTGTCTCTCTGGAAGGATCGTCTGCGGCTGAGATGGAGTTATTCTCTCTACCTAATCGCTGCGGTGACGGTTCCTCTGTTGTCCCCCAGTCCGCTCAATTCGTATTTTTACAGCATTCCGCGGTTCGCCGTCGTGATCTTTCCGCTTTTCGTGATTTGGGCCCTGCTGTTGAGACAAAATCGCTGGTTGATTCCGGTTATTGTCATCAGTATTGTGGGGCAATGGTATCTGCTGGACAAATTTACAACAGGCTATTTTGTTTTTTGATTGAAGCGAGGTACAAGAAAAGGTACACCCACTCCGGTGTACCTTACCAACAAATTTGTTCTTACAACCCCAACGAATTCCGCAGTTCAGGATTATACTTCGGTCTCCAGGAAAACAACTCCACCCAAAAATGAAAGATCGTCAGTCCCAGCAAGCCATAAATCAGCGGTGAATGAAGTTGTTCATTGAGTTTAACCAGCAGGACCGCCAACAGAGTGTACCCAACAGTGAATCCCCAATATAGAAGAAAGAATTTTCTTTACTCCGACTCCACAACTTTATTCGTTTGTTCTTCCCGTCATGATAGTGGTATGCCAGCCCAATATACTGCAGGGAATGCGGGATTGAAATTAACGCATACATCAGGAGGAAGCTGTCGACCAGGAAGTAAATGCAGGCGAATGCAACGACCGCCGCCAACATGGTAAGAAAAGAGGGAGCCACAAGTGTGAGGTTCTTAAAACGCATGCGGAATACGCCAGCCACACAATAACGCTACCCACCACACTGCCAAAGCGGCATCCGCCCAATTTTCGGGAAGGTAAAATCGGTATAAAGTGATTGTATAAAATCCGAACTCACCCGGCCTGGCGAATTGGATCAACATAGGGAAGGAACAGGAGGAGATGTACGAGCAGTTTGTCCAAGCGGTAATCCAGTGGATCTCTTTGACCAGCCTTTGTCTTGTAAAGCATCGCTAATTCCCCAATGTTGCCGGGCGAAATGCCAAAGCCCCCAGTAAACGTACACGGACATGAAAAGGGGCAAATTCCACGCGGATAAAGCGATCGATCCAAGAATGATCAACCAGCCCATGTGTACGTACCGTGTCCTGTCAAAGCGAAAAAAAGTACCGTCCCTGTACAAAAGTGTCCAGTTCGTTCCGATGTGGACTCCTGATAAAAGCAAGGAACCCAAGGCAACTGCTTCGATCATTTTTGAGGAAGCGAAATCGAGGGGATAAAGCAGCAAGACAGCTACTATAGGGCAAATCAACAAACCTAAATCGTATTTTGCGTTCCTTAACCACACCATGAATTATCCCCCCTCATTCAGATTGATTGCCGATCTTGTTCCGCTTCATTTCGAATTTCAACTTCAAGATGATGACTCCCTTTCCCTGAGTTCTTTTAATCTCTTCAACGCTTCCTCCGGGTCCAAGCTGTAATAGTGAAGGTACTGATTCTCGTCAATAATCCGGTGATGCCCTGTCAGTACATGTCTTTGAATCACGAAACGCCCACTGCGTTTCACCTCTGTCCACCAGATCTTTCCGCCCATGGTCTTATACCAGGCTCTCGATTTTCCGTTCGACGCGACCAACTCGATGATGTCCACGACCGATTCCCCAAACAGAGATTGAATCACATCCCCTTTCCGGAACAGAACGGCAGCCAATGCCGCAGCAGTGAAACCAAGAGTTTGTCTTCCCTTCTCGACCTGAACAAGCGTTTTTTTCGATATGCCGATCATTTCCGCCATACTGTCCTGTGTCAGGTCCGCTTCCACACGTATCAATTTCAATTTTTCCGAGACCATTTCATCAAACAGTTCTTGAGTGAGCCGATTCTCTTGAGTTTCCATTGTGACACCTTTCTTTGTTTCATCATATGCGATACAGGTTATTTTAGTGTAAATTTACACTTCTCGAGTATAGTTGTCAATTCAAGATAAAAAACACGCACATATAACATTATTGAATGCACTTTTCATGTACAAATGTAGGGATGTTGAGATACCTACCTCAACATCCCTTTATAACATTCATTCTATCTACATTTCAGTATTTAAATGTTTAATTTTGAGTGTTCAGAAGTTTGGAGACATGCTAGATCACATTTAGTACGTATTTGTGTACCAAACAAACCAGCGTGGGACTATAAGGAGTAGAATTGCGAGTATTGTTTGCCACGAAAAGAATTTTTTCTTGTCTTATAAAACTCGACAGCTCTACCTCCGACTAGAATAGGCCGAACCCCGGAAATTTCCAGAGCTTCCGTTAATAATGAAATATTTGCAAATTTTTTTGAGAGGGTCATCAATGTTTCTTAGCAAACGAAGTTTCGTGAGCCAATCCTCCCTATTTTCCAACATATCTCCACTTCCTCTCCCCAATTCGGATCATATTTTCCTGCCGCCTTCTGCTGGCAATTTCGATTAACAGCAACTTTTCTTCTTCCGATCGAGGCTTATTGTCTGTCGGACGTTGTTGTCTCTTTGACCGAATCAGAGTTTCCATCCCTCGAGCCTTTTGAATCCGCTCATTTATCTCGTCGAGTTTAAAGTTATGCATAATGTCATCTCCGATTCCCAGTCTTTCCATTATTATATAACATGTCCCACCAGCACGTCATAAGACAATCCCCTTCCCACAAACCCAAATGGAAAATTAACTCAGCTAAATTGGAAGTAATTGACGTATTTTTCAACTCCACCTAAACTGAAAGTAAACTATCTGGAGAAGGAGAATCGGTATGAAAAATAAACTGTCTCCCATGCGCCAATTATTGGCTGCTTCCGTAGCACTTTCGATGCTTGTCGGCTGCAGTACCTCCTCAACAACACCTTCTTCAACCCCTGGCACACAGCCATCTCCTCCAGAAAATCCGAATGTGATTCTCGCCACTACCACCAGTACGCAAGACAGCGGGCTGCTGGACGTACTAATCCCGGAATTCGAAAAGAAAACCGGCTATAAGGTCAAACCGATCGCAGTCGGCACCGGGCAAGCTCTTGCAATGGGGGAAAAAGGGGAAGCGGACGTGTTGTTGACCCATGCCCCATCCTCAGAGAAGAAACTGGTGAATGAAAAATCAGTGATCAACTATCAGCTCGTCATGCACAATGATTTCGTTATGGTAGGACCTGCCGCTGACCCGGCCAAAATCAAAGGCAAAAAAACTGCAGCAGAAGCATTGCAGGCAATTGCGGCAAGCAGGTCGATCTTCGTTTCACGCGGAGATGAATCGGGCACCCACAAGATGGAGAAATCGCTATGGAAAAAAGCGAACGTCGAACCGCACGGCGTTTGGTATCAAGAAAGCGGTTCCGGTATGGGGCAAACTCTCAATCTCGCTTCTGAAAAAAGCGGTTATACATTAACTGACCGGGCGACCTATCTGTCTGTAAAGAAAAATTTAAAGCTCGATATTTTGGTCGAAGGCGAAAAAACTTTATTGAACATTTACCACGTGATGCAGGTGAATCCGGATAAATTCCCGAAGGTTAATCAAGACGGAGCGAAAGCTTTTGTCCACTTCCTGATCCAGAAAGAGACGCAAGACAAGATCGGGGAATTTGGAAAAGACAAGTTTGGCCAACCCCTCTTTTTCCCGGATGCGGGAAAGCAGGAACAGGAGATCGGCAACTAAGGGTGTGACTGCATGGAGTTGATTTGGGAAGGTCTCGTGAAAGCCTTCCATATGATCCTAACCGGTGATCCGGAAGTCTTGAAAATTACGCTGTTGACACTTGAAGTATCAGGTACCGCGACCTTTATCAGTCTGCTGATCGGAGTTCCTCTCGGAACCCTTTTGGCAGTAACCAAATTCCCCGGCAAACGGTTTGTTCTGAGTTTGGTGAACACCGGGATGGGGTTGCCACCTGTGGTAGCAGGACTCTGGGTAACCATTTTTCTTTGGCGCTCGGGACCGCTTGGTGAACTCAACTTGCTGTATACTCCAACTGCGATTATTATTGCCCAAGCAGTGATTGCATCCCCAATTGTGATCGGATTAACCAGCGCAGCCATTCAACAAACGGATCCGAAACTTCGGCTTCAAATTCAGGCGTTGGGAACTACCCGTGTTCAGTATGTATGGTTTTTGTTGAAAGAGTGTCGTTACTCTCTGCTGGCAGCAGTCATTGCTGGCTTCGGAGCTGTTGTGTCTGAAGTGGGTGCCTCGATGATGGTCGGCGGCAATGTGAAAGGGCATACCCGCGTGCTCACTACAGCAACCATCATGGAAGTCTCGAAAGGAAATTTTGATGTGGCGATTGCATTAAGCGTGATTCTCGCTCTCCTCTCGTATCTCGTCACAGTGTGGTTAACCTTTCTTCAACAAAAACGACTGGGGGTCTAGCCCATGTTGAACGCCCAAAACATTCTTTGGAAACCCGGGGGCAAGCCCATCTTGCAGGGAGTTACTTTTCGATTGAAAAACGGGGAAATCGTAGGTCTGGTTGGTCCCAACGGTTCCGGCAAAAGCAGCCTGTTAAAAATACTCGCTTTTTTAGAATCACCTACACAAGGAATACTTACCTTTCACGGACAGTCGATCACAGGAAAAGTTCCTCTTTCCATCCGAAGAAAAATTGCGGTTGTGTTTCAAGAGCCCCTCTTATTAAATACTACCGTTTTTGAAAATGTAGCCGCCGGATTAAAAATTCGTGGAGTCCCCAAACCGGAGACCCAGCTTCGGGTCGAGAATTGGCTGACCCGCTTTGGGATTTCGCATCTCGCCAAACAGCATGCCCATTCCTTGTCAGGAGGGGAAGCACAGCGGGTGAGCCTCGCCCGCGCTTTCGTTCTTGAACCGTCAGTATTGTTTATGGATGAACCATTTTCGGCTCTGGATGTTTCAACAAAGGAATCTTTGCTTGAAGATTTGTCCCTGATCCTAAAAACGACTTCCGTAACAGCCGTACTTATCAGCCACGACTTTCGCGACATTCTCCGGCTCACACAACGGACTGTTATTTTGGTCGACGGTAAGATAGCAGCGGAAGGAAATCCATATCAATTGCTTCATTCAGCGCAACCGGATTCCGTTCAACAATTTTTGTCACCCTGGAGAATCTCGTTGATGCGTTCATAAGCTTATAGAAGGACCGATTACAGGAGGGAAAGCCAATTACACGGAATGAATATATTCAATCGTTGTTTACAGCCTCGCAAAGCCCGGAGCAATTATTACCGCGGATAACGTTTTGTGGAAGGATCGTGTCCTCGCCCCTGAAAACCGAGACGCCGATACCGAATCCATCCGTCAATTTAACCGGAAGATGGCGGAAGATCCCCGGCTGGAATCATTATTGCCCTCGATATACGACGGATTCGCAGTAGCACGAGTCAAATAAGGAGGTTATTCGTATACCGACATTATTTCTTTGGGATATCGATGGAACATTAATTCGTGGAAAAGGTGCAGGCAAGCGGGCAATGAACGAAGCTTTCCTGTCCCTATTCGGAATATCTGACGCTTTTGACGATATCCGAATGGCAGGAGGGCTGGACCTGCCTTTTATCCACTCTGTTTTTCAAAAACATCATGTAGACTTTGATCGATTGCCGGAATTTACGGATGCTTATTTTAGCTTCTTAAAGCGGGAAGCGAACAGGGGAAATTTTGAATTGCTGCCTGGAGTCACGGCGATCTTGGAGCAGATCGATAAATTTGGAAAATGGCGGTCGTATCAAGTTGGGGCCATTTGGCCTGAATCGATATTTTCCTGTCGGCGGTTTTTGCACAACTATTGTTGAACGTTATCAAGTTCTCCAAGAAGGAATTGAGCGCGCCCGCAACCATTACAAAATCAATTTTACTCCCGATCAGGTAATTGTTATCGGTGACACGCTCAAGGATATCGAAGCCGCAAGAAAAATTGGGGCCAGAGTGATTGCGGTTGCAACCGGCGGAAATACTTACGAGGAACTTCTTGCAAAAGAGCCGGATTTGCTTTTAGCCAATTTCACCAATGACCGGCTCTTTTTTTCTCTGCTCGATTGACCACCGAGGCACCGGTGGTTTTTTCTTACGCCAAATAAGTACTCAGCCTTGCTTGAACCGCCGGCCATTCTTCATCAAGAATACTGTATACACTGTATCACGGATAAATCCGTCATGCAGAATTCGATGACGTCTCAAAACACCTTCTTTAACCGCACCTAATCTTTCGATGGCACGTTGTGAACGAATGTTTCGCGCATCAGTTTTAATCTGCACCCGAACGGTTTGCAAATTCTCAAAACAATGCTTTAACAGGAGAAACTTACACTCCGTATTGATTCGGGTTCGCCACACCTTCGGGTTGAGCCAGGTCCATCCGATTTCGAGATTTCGATTCGGAATGGAGATATCCAGAAACCGGGTACTGCCTACAATCTCATCATTTTCCTGGTCTATAATGACGAAAGGAAATTCACTGCCTTTCGCCCTTGCAAGCAGAGCTGTTTCAACCAACTTTTTCATGTCGTCCAAACGTTCAACCCGCATCGGCATATAGTCCCAGATCTCCTCGGATCCCGCCGCTTCAAACAAGCCTTCCACATGCGAGTGTTCCATCGGAACCAATTCGGCTCTTCCCCCAATCAGCACAACCGGTTTGATCTTCAATCCCGCTCCCCCCTGCCACCAATGCACCGCACCCAGTTTTTTATTGTTGTGATTCCAGCCACTGAAGCAACGTTGCTTCGTCCAAAACTTCGACACCAAGTTCCCTCGCCTTATCGAGTTTGGAGCCCGCTTTCTCGCCTGCAACAAGATAATCGGTATTTTTTGATACCGAACCGGTAACTTTACCGCCCCGCTGCTCAATCAAACGTCCAGCTTCTTTGCGGTCCATGGAAGCGAGGGTTCCGGTCAGAACAAATGTCTTGCCAAGGAATGGGGAATCTTCAGTTGCGATGACTGCCGGTCTTTGATAACGGAAGTTCACACCGGCTTGCCGAAGCTTTTCAATCACCCGCTGCGCGGTTTCCTGTTCAAAGTATTCCTTGACCGACTCCGCCATCTTCGGGCCGATCTCGGGAACCGTTACCAGTTCCTCGACACTCGCCTGCATCAGACCATCAAGTGTATCGAAATGATCGGCCAGGAGTTTGGCCGCTTTTTCCCCGACAAAACGGATTCCCAAACCAAAGATTAACCGCTCAACCGAATTGCTCTTCGACTTCTCGATCGAATCGAGCAGGTTCTGGGCAGATTTTTTCCCCATCCGCTCAAGGGGCAGCAGGTTGTCCATGGTGAGATAGTACAGGTCAGCCGGATCACGAACCAATCCGTTTTCAAACAACTGCGTAACGATTTGCTCCCCAAGCCCATCGATATTCATCGCATCACGGGACACGAAGTGAATAATTCCTTCCCGGTTGTGTGCGGGACATTGCGGATTGATGCATCGAAGCGCAACTTCCCCTTCTAACCGTACCAATTCGGCATTACATTCCGGACAATGCGCAGGCATGAAGAAGGGTCTTTCGGCACCCGTTCTCTTCTCCGTTACCACGCGGACAATCTCTGGTATGATATCCCCGGCTTTCTGAACGACAACCGTGTCTCCAAGCATGACATCCAGTTCCCGGATTCGATCTTCATTGTGCAGAGTCGCACGTGAGACAGTTGTACCCGCCAAACGCACCGGATCCAGAATGGCAGTCGGTGTGACTGCACCCGTACGACCTACATTGACAATAATGTCACGCAAAATGGTCTCCGCTTGTTCCGCTGCAAACTTGTACGCAATCGCCCAACGAGGGCTTTTTGCAGTTGTTCCCAAACGCGGGTACAAATGCGTTTGGTTCACTTTGATCACGATGCCGTCAATCTCGTAGGGCAACGCTGCACGCTGTTCACCGGTCCACGACTGCACAAATTCAATTACCGCTTCAATGTCAGGCAGCACTCGCCGTTCCGGATTCACTTTAAATCCGAGTTCATGGAGAAGGTCCAATCCCTGTGAGTGCGTAGGTATTGTCTCACCTTCGATCGATCCGATCGCGTAAGTAAAGATCGACAGGTTGCGCTTCCCCACAATGCGGGGATCCAACTGCCGCAAAGAGCCTGCCGCCGCATTTCTCGGATTTGCAAAAAGCGGTTCGCCCGCTTGTTCTCTTTCCTGGTTGATCCGTTCAAACTCCCGTTTCGGCAAGTACGCTTCACCGCGAACCTCCATCGTGAGCGGTTTGGACAGAATTAACGGCAGCGCCTTAATGGTCTTTAGATTCGCGGTGATATCCTCGCCGACTTCTCCATCGCCTCGGGTAGCACCTCGAACGAAAACTCCATTTTCATAGATCAGCGAAACCGCCAACCCGTCAATCTTCAGCTCCACCACATACTCGAACGCTTCGCCTGCCACAAGAGACTTTACGCGGCGGTCAAAGTCACGCAAGTCTTCCGGTCCAAACGCATTGGCAAGAGACAGCATTGGATTTCGATGGGCCACTTTTTCGAACCCTTCCAACACTGTGCCGCCTATTCTCTGTGTAGGCGAGTCAGGTGTGATCAGATCCGGATATTCCGCTTCGAGTGCGATCAATTCCTGCATCAGTTGATCGTATTCATAATCGCTAATAGTTGGTTGATCCAACACATAGTAGCTGTAATCATGCTTTTTAATAATCGACCGCAGTTCTTCGATTCTTGCTGTCGCTTGTTCGCGAGACATTCACTGCACCGTTGCCAAGAACTTATAAAAGTTTATAAATCCTTGTTTGCTTCCTTGTTCATCGAGTCCGCTTTTGCCGAAGCTACTTACGTTTGATATGACTCTCCGAAGGCGTAAATTCGGATGCAACGAATCCTACATATTGGCGTTAACGTTCAGGTGTCAGATCGCCAATTCGATAGGTTGATGGCCGCGTTCAGGTCACGGTCCATCGCAAGTCCGCAATGACATTCGTATGTACGGTCAGACAGCTTCAAATCTTGCTTGATCTGCCCGCAGAAGGAACACTGTTTAGATGATGGGAACCATTTGTCGGCCAGGATGAAACGTGCCTCAATCTTCCCGCACTTGTATTTCATCTGCCGGACAAATTCATGCAGCTTTTGTCCGGCAATGGCCTTGCTCAAGTGACGGTTCTTCATCATCCCTTTCACATTCAAGTCCTCCATCACAACGGCGCTCGGCTTGGTTTTCGCGATCGCGCTTGTTGCTGGTGAATGTGATTGGTGCGGATATTCGTTAGTCTCCGGTGAAGCAAACGAATCGACCTTTCAACTTTTACAATGTTGCAAGTCTTGACGAAACGGTTTCCCTCCTTGTTCATTTCGTATTTTCGGGAAACTTTGCGCTGCAACCTGCGCAAGCGTTTCTCCGCATTTCTTACGGCAGCAGATTTGTTGATGTTTTTGAATACCATACCATTACTGCATACGGCCAATTCCTTAACGCCTACATCAATGCCGATGACTTCTCCGGTCAGTTCCGGCTTTTCCGTTTTCTGCTCGATCCCGACAGATACATACCAATATTTCCCGTCAAACGATACTCGCGGATTGCTGTATTTGTCCGATTCGGGAAATGGTTCACTCGTTTGTACCCACCCGATCTTTTCAAGATAGACGGCTCTTCCTTCTACTTTAAACCGGTCATATCTGCTGTAAAACGCCGGTTTTGACCGTTTCCTGCTTTTGAACTTCGGTTTCCCGGATTGGCCTTTGAACATCTTCTTGTAGGAGCCGCAAGCGTCTTTGACGGCCTGTTTTGTAGTCTGTGCTGATATTTCATTCAGCCACGCATAGTCTTCCGTCTGCTTCAGCCTCGTCAGTTCTTTCCGCAGTTGACCGTCGGAGATGAACTTTCCGCCGTTCCGACAATTTTCTTCCTGTCGGGCAAGTGTCCAATTATACACCCAGCGAGCGGCTCCTGCGGAATGCCATAGTTGTTTCTCTTGTTCAGGAGTCGGTTTGATTCTCACTTTTTTCGCCAGAATCATCTTCTACAACTCCTTAAGCACTCCTGGCTCTGTTTGCTCGCTTGCCTTGCAAGCGGCAACTAGAATGGCGACTGAATACAGTAACGATTTGAACAAGGTCTTCGGGAGGAAACGATGAGTTCCAGCAACTGATTGAGTCCTTCACCCCGCCAAAGTGACGAAATCGTCGGCAGGGACCCGATCAGTTATTCTTTCGTAATAGGAGCAAATTTCGCAAGCAGTTTCCGCACTCCGGTCGGAGGGGCAAACTCAACGGTTAATTCAAGATCCTCTCCGTTGCCGGCACGTTCGACAATCGTTCCTGTTCCCCAGGCTTTATGTTTGACCTTATCGCCGACCTCCCAGGAAACGGACAAGTCTGCGCCAAATCCCTTCGGGATATGAGTGCCTATCGTTGCGGAACGAACCGCACGATTCCCCGTACTTCCGGTTGCAGCACCACCGAACGCCCCGCCTCCGAACCCTCGACCCAGTCCTCCGCCACGTACCGCAGAGCCGGTCTCTTCAACGAGATCGGCCGGAATTTCTTTAAGGAAACGAGACTCCGGATTGCTGCGGGTTTGCCCAAACAACGTTCGGGTTAAGCACGTTGTCAGGTACAATTTCTCCTCCGCCCTAGTGATTCCCACATAACAGAGGCGACGTTCCTCTTCCATTTCATCCGGATCGTCGAGTGAACGGCTGTGCGGAAAAATTCCTTCTTCCAATCCCGCAAGAAATACGATCGGAAATTCCAGCCCTTTTGCCGAGTGAAGGGTCATCAAAGCAACCGCATCCGACTCCCCTGTCATCGAATCGACATCCGCCACGAGCGCCACTTCAGACAGGAATGTAATCAACCCTTCTCCCGGATAGCGTTTCTCGAATTCTTGTGTGACAGACAGAAACTCCTCCAAGTTTTCCAAACGGGTTTCCGCCTCAATTGTTTTCTCCGCTTTCAATTCCGCCCGATATCCGCTGATTGTCAACATCTCATCGGTCAATTCGGTTACGGACAGATATTGTTGTTGAGTTGCCAGATTACGGATCATGAGCACAAAATCTTGAATCGCCTTCGTGAAACGGGCGGAAAGTCCGATTTGTTCAACTTCCATCATGGCAGCAAACATCGAGATCCCGTTTGCATCTGCATAAGCCCGAATCTTGTCCAATGTACCGTCCCCGATCCCCCGCTTGGGAACGTTGATGATCCGGTTTAACGAGATATCGTCATTCATATTGGCGATGAGACGAAGATAGGCGAGTACGTCTTTAATTTCTTTCCGTTCATAGAATCGAATTCCCCCGACAATTGTATAAGCGATCGATGACTTCACCATTACATCTTCCAGCACACGTGATTGGGCATTCGTCCGGTACAGAACCGCGCAATCTTTATAAGAAAATCCTTCATCCAGCGCTTTTTGAATCTGCTGCACGATAAAATAAGCCTCTTCATGTTCGTTCATCGCCCGGCAGAGGACAATCGGTTCCCCTTCCGGCTTGTCCGACCACAGGTTTTTCGCTTTGCGCTGTGTATTCAGTTGGATCACGGCGTTTGCCGCATTCAGGATTTTCTTTGTGGAACGGTAATTTTGCTCCAGCTTAATCACAACCGCATCCGAATAATCCTTCTCGAAGTTCAGAATGTTCCAGATGTCGGCCCCCCGCCAGCCATAGATCGACTGATCCGAATCTCCCACCACACAGAGGTTGCGCCGTTTCGAAGCAAGCAGCTTGATGAGCCTGTACTGGGCATGGTTGGTATCCTGATATTCATCCACGTGAATATAATGGAATTTATTCTGATAATATTCGAGCGTGGACGGGTCGCTCTCAAACAACTCCACCGTCTTCATGATCAAATCGTCAAAATCGAGCGAGTTGTTGGCCCGCAGCCTTTTCTGATACCTTTCGTATACCTGTGCAGCCACTTGCTGAAAAATATCCTTTGCTTGTTTGGCATACGCCTGCGGACCCAACAGCATATTTTTGGCGCCCGAAATATGGCTCAAAATCGCACGCGGCTCGAATTTTTTCGAATCCAGATTCAAATCGGCCAAACATTGCTTAACGGCCATCAACTGGTCGGCCGAGTCGAGAATGGTGAAGCTGGATGCATACCCGATTTTCTCTATCTCGCGGCGCAAGATCCGCACACACATCGAATGAAACGTGGAGACCCACATATCCGCCGCAATGGACCCTACCAATTTTTCTACACGATCCCGCATTTCACGGGCTGCTTTATTTGTAAATGTAATCGCCAAAATCGACCAGGGAGCCACCCGATGCTCGTGAATCAAATACGCAATCCGTCTCGTCAGCGTACTTGTTTTCCCCGAGCCGGCACCTGCCAGAATCAAGAGCGGTCCGTCTTTATGCAGAACCGCCTCCCGCTGCTGCGGGTTCAGACCTTGTAAAATCACATCCGAATTGCCGATTGAAATCATTCCTTCACCGCCTGTAAAATACTAACCGCAAACATACGTTCGCAACTTTATTATCATTGTAGCATTACTACTTCAATAAAAAAAGGCTCCTTTCCTGCAAAGGAACCTCACCATTATTTTCCCCTGTTATCCGCCATCCGGACCATCATCAAATCCGATGCATAGGGTCCAACCTTGGCGTACCATTTTTTTAATGAAGTGGGTGAAATCGTATCCATGTTGCGCGGCATCATCATATGAAATTGGATCAATGTTGCCACTTCAAGAGCCAGTTCGATCGGGTAGCCCATTCTGGGCAAAATCTTCAACGCCAACTGTGCCCCGACGTTCTCATGGTCATAAAAATGTCCCATTAAATCTGTTTTCACATATTGCTCCGGGATGTCGGTCCCGTTTACCCGATAAGTCGCACCCGAGTCGAGGCCGTTCCGGATCCGTTCCCCGTTCTCGATCACTACCCGTTCTTTTTTTGCATAGGATGCATACGGTTCAACGATTACCCCGAGAAACTGCTTGATTCCCGGATACCCTTTGCCAATATCGTGCAGAAGAAGCGTCCAAACCATTTTCAAGGAAGTCCCCGCAACAAATGCGGTTGCCTCCAGAATATGATCAAATACGCTGTATGTATGGTACGGGCTGTGCTGATCGAGCCCGATTGTGCCTTTATATTCCGGAATAAACTTCAGTAATGCCCCTTCCCGTTCAAGCCTTCGAAATACCTTAACCGGATCGCTTACCAGTTCTTTTTCATTTTGTTGAAAAAATTCTGCCGCCTGACGGTCAACCTGTAAGTCCTGCAAAATCTCAATACGGTTCAGGCTTTCTGCGTAAGTCGGGATTTGAAGATCACGGTGAATTCCCTGATGCACAAAAATCGCTTCCGTATGTGCGCCACATTCTTTGGCTAAGTTGATAAAAGGAGCCCGTACCTTTGGTGTTCGAAAAGGTGCTTGGATCGCGACGTCCTCACCTGCATTCAGCTTTTGTCGAGCTTGAGCCAACAAGGCTTCAACCTCTTGCGAAGACACCGTGCCATTGATCCGCAAAGTCAACGTGGTCATACATTCCACCCTCTCATATGGTATACTAATTAGCGTACATGATTCCTAAAGAATGTCCGATCCGGCATTTGCATAGATTGAAACAACGGAGTCAACCCTAGACTCGTATAAGGAGTGATATCAAACTTATGAATATTGTCATGGCACTGCTTGCGCTCGGAATTCTCATCTTCATTCACGAACTGGGACACTTCTGGGCAGCTCGTGCAACAGGCGTCAGAGTGGAAGAATTCGCTGTCGGGTTTGGACGTCCGATTTTTAGATTCAGACGGAATGAAACCGTTTATCGTTTGAACTGGATCCCTGTTGGCGGATATGTAAAGATGCTCGGTGAAGACAATCCGGAAGCTGCCAACGCTCCCGACAATTTTAACAATCGCCCGCTTGCCGCCCGCATGCTGGTGATCGTCGCCGGCGTGATCATGAACCTTGTCGGTGCGGTCGTGATTCTTGCGTTAATGATCAACTTATACGGGATGCCGACCGGTAACCTGAAAGATATATACGTTTCCAATGTGGTCCCGGATTCAGTCGCCCAAAAGGCGGGAATACAGCCGAATGACCGCCTCGTTGCCATCAATGGCAAAAAAATCGTCACTCAAAAGGACTTCACAAATGAAGTACAAGCCAATGAAGGTCGTCCTGTTACTATACAAGTACTTCGCGACTCGAAGACCCTTGACCTGCAAATGACGCCAATCCGGCAAGGGGATAAGCCGCCCATGGTGGGAATCAGCATCGGCGGAACCCCGGTGTATGAACAATACGGCGGTTTTCTTCAAAATACGAAGGCTGCGATTCAGCACACCGGTCAGTTGACTTATCTGACAGTCGATGGATTAGCCAAATTGGTTACCGGTCAATTCGCTTTTAAAGATATGGCAGGTCCGGTAGGTATTATCAAGATCACAGGAGAAGCGTCAGAGGCCGGACTTTCCAACTACCTGCACATTATGGCTTTGCTTTCCGTGAACCTGGCGGTCTTGAATCTGGTACCGATTCCCGGGTTAGACGGAGGCCGACTGGTATTCCTCATCCTGGAGGGCTTACGGGGCGGGAAAAGGATCCCGATTGAAAAGGAAGCTTCGATTAACCTGATCGGTATCCTGTTCCTGCTCGGATTGATGGTGATTGTCACGTTCCAAGACGTGTTCAAACTGATCTCCCCGTGAAAATTCGACAAAAATGTGAAGATTCGACAAGTCTATTGACGATGTTTCGACAGCCAAGGTATAATCCTTCACATAGTAAAGAATACCCATTTCGTAACGGCCCATGACGAACATTCTTGTCGTTGTGGGTCGTTTTGCTGCGAATTAAAGAAAAACCCCGCAAATGAATGTACCTGAAATCCCGCATCCATTTGTGGGGTTTTATTTTCTTAAGGAGTGCACAGCCCTCACCGTTTCTCTTACGACATCCATTCCTTTTTCATAAAGGGCGTTGCCGACGACAATTGTATCCGCAATATCTGCCATTTCAACAGCCTTCTCAGCCGAGTCGATACCGCCGCCGTACACCAGATGTACATTTGTGTTCTGACGGACTGCCCGCACCCAATCAGGATCACCGTATTTCCCGCTGTATTCCAGATAGATCACTCGAATCCCAAAAATCTGTTCCGCTGCAGTTGCGTAAGCGACAGCCTTTTCCGAACTCTGCGGAACCGCGGACTGCGTGAGTTTCGCTACAGCCGCGTCGGGATTCAAGATGATGTACCCTTCCGTAACCACTCGTTCCCAAGGAATGATTCTGCCGAACTGCTCTACGGCTTCCACATGCTTGCCGATCAGCCAGTCGGTATTCCCCGCGTTCAATGCCACCGGAATGCCGTATCCGTCCGCGTCAGGCATAACCGCAGACTGGTCGGAAATTTCCTGCCATACGGGCAAACTTGGTGCAAAAATGCGAAGACGCCTCATCAGATCGGCCGTTTTTTCAAATGTAATCCCCTGCGTGCCCCCGATTAAAACGGCATCTGTCGCGATTCGCCCTAACTCTTCCAATTGATGGTTCGCAATTGCCCGGTCGGGGTCCAGTTTCACCACGTGCCGCCAGGAAGTCCAAGGCAGTTTTCCGGCACTCATTTATTCAATCGGTCCAAAATCAGGTTGTATCCTTCCGTCCCGTAATTGAGACATCGCTTAACGCGGCTTATAGTGGCTGTGCTCGCACCCGTCTCCGCCTCAATTTGACTGTACGTAAACCCTTTCCGTAACATACGGGCCACTTCCAAACGCTGTGCCAGGGATTGAATTTCATTGACCGTAGCCAGATCATCAAAGAATTGATAACATTCCTCCAGTGTTTTCAACTGCAAAATTCCTTCGAAAAGCTGCTGCAACGTTTTGTCCCCACGAAGCTTATCGAGCTGCATCCGAAATTCCTCCCGAGTCCCTTTCAATCTTAAATGCGTTACCATTGTACCACGTCATAGACAGTAAGAAAAGCGGACACCCATTCACATCTTTAACCAGTCAAAACGATTAATATTCCCGAAAAATCCCCATACTATGTAAAGAATTGGCATTTGCCAGTCACGGCGCAGGTATCGGGGGAGGTTTTAAAAATGGGGTTTTCAATAAAAAAATGGGTACAGGAAGTTTGTATGGTCATGCTGCTCTGTTCGTTCGTTATCTTAGCCAATGTGCTAATCGGGTGGATGGTCATCCTGACTCATTACTCTTTTTACATGGCTGTTTTCTTTTTTTTATTTATCCCCGTGTGGTTATTTGCATTCGGCCTGGTCTTTCATTCCAAATGGAAATGGTATTTCATGTTGCCTGGAAGTTTTTTGGCGGGTCTTTTTCTTTGTTTCACATTTTTCATTCGAGGCGAAGATCTATCCTTTCGGATCTTGAATGCACTGCTGCTCGCTTCGATCGGAAGCCTGTCTGTCCTTGGCGGATGGGCAATCCGTGAATTGATCCATAGCATCAGGAAAGTGTTTGCAAATAAAAAAGGGAAGCAGCGTTCAGAAGAACACCCGACTTCCCTGGGGCTGTAGGATTACACCAGAACCTTTCGGTCACGCAGATTCTCCACCATCGCACTGTTCATTTTTTCAAGCGATTCCATGGCTTCCCGATACATTCCCTGCTTTTTGAAAATATCCCCGTATACCGCGTATACTTTCACCTTATCAGCGGCAGAACCGGTTGTCTCGACAATGGCTGCCGCTTTCTGAATCCACTCCAAAGCACTTTCATACTTTTCCTTCTCCAACTCAATGGTGGCCAACATTCGGTAAATCGTGGCCCGCTCCATTTCATCAACGGGTTTTAACTCAAGAGCCTTTTCGCAATGGAGAATTGCCTTTTCATACTGTTTGTCTTGAAATAATACGCGGGCCAGTGCAGCATGGATCGAGCCGGTCTGCCCCTTAAAGCCGTAATTCTCATAGAGAGACATGCAGTGTGCGAGGATCGCAATTCCTTCGTCGGTGGATCCTGTCTCGCCCAAAACAACACCCGACTGCGCTTCGGCATCAATTGCGGTTTGAAAGGATCTCAAAGCTTGATACAAAGCTGCTGCAGCCTGGGAATAATGCAGGGCAAGATCGTAGTTTTCAAGATTTCGGTTGGCTTTAGCAAGATCAAGATAGATATCTGCAATTTGACGCAGATTATGGTTATCTTTTAAAGCAACAGAAGCTTCTTCAAAATATTCCTTTGCCTGATCCCATTCCGAAATTTGACTGTGAATCGTCCCCAAATGGGAGGCGATTTCGCCAAGTATAAACGGATCGGTGTTTGGTTCTTTTTTCGCAAGATCATATGCTTTTTTCAAATAATGGACAGCGATGGGATAGTTCTGCTGGGAGTAGGCAACTGCCCCGAGCTGGTTCATAATCCGTATCATCTTCACATTGTCTTTGCTGGCAATGGCAGCATCCAGACAAGCTTCGAACAACTCGGCTGCTTTGTCAAATTCTCCCACTTGCAGATAACAGTAAGCCAAATCATATTTAATATCCGTTTGCGAGATTTGCGTAGAAGGCGTATCGTTCATTTGACCAAGAAGTCTGATCGCCTCCTGATAATCTCCTTTGTGCATGATCGCATGAGCAAGTTTATAAGCACTCACTCTCTCCAACTGTGATTCGACATCGGTGAGAAAATATTCAATCGGTGTCTCTAGTTTTTCCGAGATCTGAGCCAGCAGTTGGTGAGATGGATTCGCTTTATCTGATTCGATTTGGCTAATCATACTTGGAGTAACCAGACCTTCACTTAACTCGCTTTGAGTGAGCCCTTTCCGAATACGTAACTCTCGGATTTTCTGCCCCAAAGTTAATTTCATTTGTTCTTACCCCCACATTTAGGTTACACATTCCATTATAATGTTCTTCATTATGCTGTCAAACCAATATTAAAATATTACTTATAAATCCCCGATTTCAATCAGGGTTCGACATCAATGTGATTTAATTCGACATCATGAAAGGTTTAGAAAAACCCCTCTTGTACCAGAGGGATTTCATAAATTAGGGCAGAGAGGTCCTGGGTGCATTCAAGATGTCTTTGTATCGATCGGATAGAATCTTTACATCCACCTGCTTGCGAAGCTCCGGGAGCAGTTGTTCCGGAGGAATCCCTTTTGATTGTTTGATCGCCAATTCGATTTGCGGGGCGAATTTGATCCAGAGTGGGGGTTGTAGCTTGCTTTTTCTCAAGAACTTGAATAATGTGGTAGCCAAAATCGGTCTTTACCGGTTCCGAAATCGCCCCGGCCTTCAGAGTGAAGGCGATTTTATCGAACTCAGGCACCATATTCCCCTGTTCAAAGAAACCAAGGTCGCCTCCTTTTACGGCAGATGTTGAATCCTTGGATTTCTCCTTTGCAATTTTAGCGAAGTCCTCACCTTTTTTCAGGCGATCCAAAACGGCCTTCGCCTCCGCTTCCGTATCTACTAATATATGTCGGGCTTTCACTTGTTCTTTTTGACCATAGTCCTTACCGTGTTCGTCGTAATACTTTTTAATTTCGTCTTCGGTTACCTGGACATCTTTAGCCGCCAGCTTTATCAAGAGGATATGGGTTCTGATTTCTTTCTTTAATTCCTCGAGAGTAATCCCGTCTTGAACAAGCGATTGATGAAAAGTCTCTTCAGACGGAAATTGTTTCTTGAGTTTCTCCAATTCGGGTTCGATCTCTTGAGCGGTCACGGTGATGTTGTTTTTCTTTGCGACCTGTTCAATCACTTGCTGGTGAATCAATTGAGTAAGGACTTTGCTTCCTCCCATTTTCTCCAGTTCCTGCAGCAAATCCTGTTTTGTAATGGTTTCCGGTCCTACCGAGGCCAATGTTGTATTTGCCGAGCCAAAAAACCAAATGGCGCCGATCAAAGCGGCTCCTGCAACGGCTCCTCCGACCGCATACCAAATGTGCTTCATCAATTCGTCTCCTCTCCTGTTGCCTGACTAGGACAAGCGATGTTCATTATACCATGGAAAATAGAGAAGAGACCCAAGAATGGGTCTCTTCGATTGAATGGAGCGGGCGATGGGAATCGAACCCACGCGACCAGCTTGGAAGGCTGGAGTTCTACCATTGAACTACGCCCGCAGAGTTATGGTCGGAGCAGCAGGATTCGAACCTGCGACCTCTTGGTCCCAAGCCAAGCGCGCTACCAAGCTGCGCCATGCTCCGAATGTAAGTTAAAAAATTCAGCAGCTGGTGGGCCCACCAGGACTCGAACCTGGGACCAACCGGTTATGAGCCGGCCGCTCTGACCAACTGAGCTATAGGCCCCGAATGTACCCCATAAGGGGAAGTACTGGAGCGGAAGACGGGGATCGAACCCGCGGCCCTCGCCTTGGCAAGGCGATGCTCTACCGCTGAGCTACTTCCGCAAGTTACCTTACAAGAATACCACGTAGTTGAAACAAGAATCAAGAAGAAATGATTGGCTGGGGTACTAGGATTCGAACCTAGGAATGACGGAGTCAAAGTCCGTTGCCTTACCACTTGGCGATACCCCAATGTACTGCCTAGCAACGACCTACTCTCCCAGGGCTCGTGCCCAAGTACCATCGGCGCTGGAGAGCTTAACTTCCG